>BDSU01000037.1 GCA_002897675.1 bacterium BMS3Abin02
GATGCCGCATGCCCGCCGCGAGCTGCGACCTCGACCACCGCACACCCTACGCCGACGGCGGCCCCACCACCGTCACGAACCTCGTCCCCCTCTGCCGCCACGACCACCACATCCGACACGACGCCGGATGGACCCACAAACCCCTCCCCGACGGCGACCACCACTGGACCACCAAACTCGGCCACACCTACACCACCAGCGGCACACCACCCTGAACGTCGCCACGATCCCACCCCTCGGGCCCGTCGGCTGTGACGATCTCGGCGTAGCCCGGCGGATAAGGCAAGCGGGCGCCGTGGGTGAGCATGTCGGTGACCGTGATCCCCTCCTTGCCGCCTCGGGCGAACTCCGGCCACCAATATGCCACCGGTGTGTCGAGTGTGAGTCGCCCCGTATCGACCAGACGCTGCACGACCAGCGCCGTGACTCCCTTGATCGCCGCCGGGAGTCTTCCGGACTTCTAGGCATCTCCCCGATCACGCTGCCAGTCGTACGCGAGATCCTCGGCGACAAAGATATCCTCGACGTACGTGACCTTGATGTTCCGGGGATCTCCTGCAACGACGCGAATGGGAAGATCGCTGAAACGCTCGACGGTTTCGGCGGTGTCGACACCCTCGAATCCGGCTCTTTTTGCCCGTCGATAGGCCTGAAGGAGCGGCAACGCGTGGAAACCCTGGGGCGTTTGCACCTTCCGAAGGTCCCCCTCGGCAAGGGACACGATGAGCCCATCCTGCGTCTCGTAGAGGGGCTCCTCAGGAACGTAACCGGGAATCGCTCCACCATCGCGACGTGCACGTGCGATCACTCGCTCGAGGAGCTTGGCAGACATGAAGGGCCTCGCCCCGTCATGAATGACGACACAATCGATCTCGCCCGATTCGATTCGACCTGCCAGAGCCGTCAGACCTTCGTATTCACTCGCCTGGCGAGTCCGGCCTCCCCCCACGATCATCGTCGGCGTTCCCACCTCGTTCTGTTGCACGAGTAGCTCCGCCTGCTCACGATCCACCTCGCGAACCACGAGCACGATGACATCCACCGCGTCGGACTTGTCCATCGTGTCGAGCGAATAGGCCAGCATCGGACGACCTCGAATGGGAAGATACACCTTGTTGATGTCGATCCTTGCCCTGGAACCCGACCCTCCGGCGAGGACAATGGCGGCAGTCATCATTCGCGGTCATCCAGCACTAACAGAGCGGCATCCGACGGAACACTCTCTAGACTAGTTGGCTCCATGCGATTTCCACCTGTCACGAGCCCACACATGCTCCGCCCCTTCGCTTCCCGTCAACTCGGGCTGTGGGCGGATGAAGGACACGTCATGGTCTTCGCAGTCATGGGCGGTCGCTTCGCGGGGCCCACACTTCAAGTGCACGCGCCCACTCTCTTGCAGCGCCTGGCACAGCTGTCGCCCGATATCGACACGTTGGTGTTCGTGGACGAACCGTTCCCGGACGGTGCGACGGTCGAGAGGATCGACGACATGCTCGAACAGTTCGCATCTCAGCAGGTCGACGCACTCGCGGCCTACGTGGCTGCCACCGAAGCCATGAAACGGGTGCGTGGGGATCTGGTCCTCCACGGCGTCGACCGTTCCACGCTGATCGCGGTAAAGGGGCCGGAGATCATCTCACGTGAGGCGTTGGATCGTGCCGTGGAAGTCATGGACTCCCAGCCGTGGACCTGCCCGTTGCTCCTCGTGGCGCGCTCGGGAGGCAGAGTGGCTCGATACGAGGGACCGCTCGTGAAGGATGAGAACGCGCGTTGAGCGCTCCCCTGTCGACATTCCGATTCGCCGTCATCGCCGACTCCCACATTCGTCGGCAGGACTCCGGCGAGTACCCCTCAGACGGTGCCATGGTGGAGCGCAACCGGTTCGTGGTCGGCATGATCGATCGGCTCGAGCCCTCGTTCGTCATCCACCTCGGAGACATCGTCCATCCCCTTCCGGTCGAAGCCGGGCACGAAGCCGCGGTGCGCCTCGCCGCCGACCTCTACCAGAGCATCGAGGTTCCCCTGCACCATCTGCCCGGCAACCACGACGTCGGAGACAAGCCGAATCCGCAGGTCGCGGTCCCACCGGCACGCGATGCCGCCTACGAGGTCTTTGAACGGCACTGGGGGCCTGCATACAGGTCGTTCGACCACGGTGGCTGCCACTTCGTGCTCATCGACACTCCCGTCCTCAACTCGGGACTCGAGAGAGAGCGTCGGCAGCGCCGCTGGCTGGAGAACGACCTCGCCGCAGCGGCGGGACGGCGCATCTTCCTGTTCAGCCACTATCCGCCGTTCATTCGCGACCGAAACGAGGCCGAGAACTACGACAACCTTGCCGAACCGGCAAGATCCTGGCTCATCGATCTAGTCGATCGGCACGCTGTCGAAGCCTGGTTCTCCGGCCACGTGCACAACTTCCTGTACAACCGTCACCGCTGCGACTTCTACGCTCTTCCGTCGACGGGTTTCGTGAGACCGGACTACTCGGAGCTGGCAGCGATCCCACCTGACGCAGAAGCGGGACGCGATGACCGCGCGAAACTGGGATTCTTCATCGTCGACGTCACCTCGGACGGACACGTCGTCCGGCCGGTCCGCACCTACGGATGCACCGGCAACGAACCTCTTCCCGTACCGGCCGAAACGTCGGCAGCGTCCGACTGGACCTGCCCGGTCGGAGTCACGCTCCGTCACGACTGGATGCCCACGGTCGGTTTTCCGACCGATGGACTCGATCCGTTCGTACGAAAGATGGTCCGCAACGACTACCCCCTGCTCGCCCTTCAGGAGTCGAGGATCTCCGATGTTCGTGTTCCGGCCGAGGACATCATGTCTGCAGATCGACGCCGACGCCTCAACGATCTCGGCCGGCTGGGGTTGCGTTTCACCGTCTTCTCGGCGGGACTACCCGATGCCGCGATCGCGAGCGCCATCGACGAGAGCGCACCTGCCGTCGTCCGCTGGGAGATCATCATCCAACCGGACCAGATCGAATCCGTGCTCTCGAACCTCGGCCGATCACCGGTTCCCAGGGCCCTCGCCCCCATCGTCCCGATCGGATCAGATGGGATCCAGCACTTCGTCACGCACGGATTCGACCCGCACGCCGACGATGTCCTTTCCTGCTTCGTGAGCGCAGGAGCCGCAGAAGTGTTCGAGGAATTCGTCTACCGGGTCGCACCCGACCACCCCGTCGAGGATGCCGTCTCCCTGGCAACCCGGTCCGCTCGGGCGATCGGCGTCGGAGCGTCGATGAGCATCGAACTTCCCCGTGGCAGCGAGATCGGTGTGTTCGACGACGACGAGCAGGTCGCACGTCGGGTCACCGAAGTGTTGGCTGCGAAGCTGCGGCATCCCGACGTTCCGATGTTCCTCGACGGTTTCATGGATCACGATCGCGGCTACTACCGCCGTCACGGTCTCATCGACCGCCGATGCAACCCCCGACCTGCGCTGCATGCGCTGATCAACCGCGCGAGATCTCCCCACTGACAATCGCCTGTTGCGCAACATCACCAAGCATGCGCGCCCCTGCTCCGAACACGGCGAACCGTTCGTCGCTCGTAAACCCGTGGTGGTACCGGTAGTAGATCTGCTGGGCGATCACGGCCAGTCTGAACAACCCGAACACGTAGTAGAACATCAGGTCATCGATGTCGGCGCCCGTGAGCGCTGCGTAGCGTTCTGCGATCTCGACACGATTGCTGCTCCCCGGTGCCGTCGTCGGCCCTCCCGCTATGTTCGTCAATCCGGGAGGATCGCCCCGCTCGGCCCAATAGGCGAGACTGGAACCCAGATCCATGAGTGGATCGCCCAGCGTCGCCATCTCCCAATCGAGAACCGCCCGCACATGGCCCAGATCGGCAGGGTCGAGAACGAGGTTGTCGAGTTTGAAATCGTTGTGAATCAGTGCGGCGCCCGTCTCGGGCGGCCGGTTCCTCGCGAGCCATGCGATCGTCCGGTCGATCGAGGATACCGGTTCGATCACTGCGTCGTGCCAGCGGCGAGACCAGCCGTCGACCTGACGTTCGACGTAGCCGTCCGGACGGCCCAGAGTCTCGAGTCCGGCCCCGATGACGTCGATTCGATGGATCTGCGCGAACGTCTCCACGAAGGCGTCACAGATACGGCGCATCGTCGAAGCGTCGGGAGGTGAACTCTCGCCACGAAGAATGACCCCGTCCACCCGCTCCATCAGGTAGAAGGGCGCTCCGAGAATCGAGGGATCCTCGCAGAAAGCGATCGCCTTCGGCACTTTGGGCCAGACAGGCTGCAGATGACTGAGGATTCGGTATTCGCGGCTCATGTCATGACCCGACTTGACACGTGCTCCGAATGGGGGACGACGCAGGACCACCTCATGATCTCCGATGTCGAGCAGATATGTCAGGTTCGAGTGGCCTGACGGGAACTGGGAGACCTCGATCGGTCCGCTCAGCTCGGGAACGCGGGAAGACAGCCAGTTCTGCAAAGAATCGACGTCGAACTCTTCTCCGGTCCGGACGGGACGCGCCTGCTCCGGTTTCATCGACCCTGATATCCGTACTTCGCCAGCTCCGTGCGGGCGACGAGGTTACGGTGCACCTCGTCGACGCCGTCGTAGATGCGAGCGGCCCGCTCATGCCGATACCAGAAGGCGATCGGGGTGTAGTCGGTCATGCCCATCCCACCGAGTGTCTGCAGAGCCCTGTCGAGAACCCTGCCGAGCGTGTTGGCAACGTAGAACTTGATCGCCGAGACCTCGGTGCGAGCTCCACGGATCCCCTCCCGTTCGATCTTCGATGCCGCGTCGAGCACCATGAGTCGGGACGCGTTCGCCTCGGCCCTGCTGTCCGCGATCCAGTGCTGGACGACCTGACGTGATGCGAGCGGCCTCCCCGGGGCGAGTTCCCGATCGACCGCGTGACGGCACATGATTTCGATGGATCGCTCACAGATGCCGATCCAGCGCATGCAATGGTGAATGCGTCCGGGACCCAGACGCTCCTGTGCCAGGACGAACCCCGCACCTTCGTCTCCGATCCGGTTCCCCACGGGCACTCTGCAATCGGTGAACGCGACCTCCGCATGACTCGCCCATCCTGAACCGGTCTCCCCCATCACGGACGTATTCCGCACCAACTCGAACCCGGGAGTGTCGGTGGGAACGATGATCATGCTCGCCCTCCGATGGAGTTCCGATGCCTGCGGGTTCGTCACCGCCATCACGATGGTGAACGCGGCTCCTTCGGCGGCAGTGGTGAACCACTTGTCACCGTTGATCACATACCGGTCCCCATCTCTCGTCGCAGTCGTCGCCATCCATGTGGGATTCGATCCTGCACGGCCCGGTTCCGTCATCGAGAAGCACGACCGGATCTCTCCGTCGATCAACGGGTACAGCCATTGCCGCTTCTGTGCAGTGCTTCCGTGACCCAGCAGAAGCTCCATGTTTCCGACATCGGGAGCCTGGGCGTTGAATACGAAGTGTCCAAGCGGAGTCCGGCCGAGTTGCTCGCTCATCTGCGCGAACTCGACGAGCGAAAGCCCTGGACCGCCCACCTGCTCCGGCAGATGAGGAACCCAGAGACCCATCTCCTTGACCCGTCGACGGAGCTCCTGAAGCCGCGGAAAGACCCCGCCAAAACCTTCCGCGAGGAACTCCGCTTCGACCGGAACGACTTCCCGGTCGATGAAGTTGCGCACGACGTCGAGTACCGCACCGAGTTCGGTCGAGGTCGTCATGATTGCCAGTCTCACACAGGCGGCGCAGGGTCGCAATCGCCGCCCACTGCCGGTTCGGGGAACCCGGCACGTACCTCGCGTCGTCCAAGCCGCGAACGAACGGAGGAACCATGCGCCGACTCACCATCCTGCTCACTGCAGTTGCAGTCTTGACGTCCGCCTGTGCCGAAGTCGGCACCGTGGGCAGCACGACGACGGCTCCAACCACACCCGGTGTGTTCGGCGCGGCACTGCACAGCTTCGATCAGTGTGAGGATCTGCTCGACTACTACATCGAGCAGGCGATGCCGCTCGTGGGACCGTACGGTCTGCCGGGCTACGGGCCATATGGGCCCGCCTTCCTCGAAGAAGATGCAGCCGGCGGCGCGCCGCGCCGGTTCGCAATGCCTTCGACGACCCAGGCGTCCGCCGCAAAGGACTACTCCGGAACGAATGTGCAGGTCGCAGGTGTCGACGAGGCCGACATCGTCAAGACCGACGGCAACCGCATCTTCGCTCTCGTGAACGGGTTCCTGCAGATCGCGATTCCACGGAGCGATGGTGTCGATATCGCGGGAAGTCTCGAACTTCGTGACTGGTGGCCAGGCCAGATGCTGCTCTTCGACGACACCGTGCTGCTGATCGGTCAAGACTGGCAAAGTGGTCGGCAACCCCTGGCAGGTGAGATGGGCATCGCGGTGCCACAATCGATGGTGACCCGTCTCGCCCAAGTGGACGTGTCCGATCCGTACCGCCCCGAACTCATCCAGACGCTCTGGCTGGATGGTGGGTACGTATCGTCTCGTCTCGTGGGCTCTCGGGCGACCGTTGCGATCACCTCCTCCCCGGTCGGGTTCGACTGGGCGTATCCGGAAGGATCCGGGCTTCGATCCGAACGGGTCGCGACTTCCAAGAACCGCCAGATCATTCGGGACTCGAAGCTCGACAACTGGCTGCCCTACTACGTCCTCGAGAGTGCCGGCCGCACCACCGAAGGCAGACTGCTCGACTGCTCATCGGTGATGGCACCCAACGAGTTCTCCGGGCTGAACACGCTCTCCATACTGACGTTCGATCTCGAGGACGGGATCGGCTCGTGGGACGACGCGGGTGTCGTTGCATCGGGAAGCACGCTGTACGCGACAGCCGAGCGCGTCTACGTGGCCACCCAGCCATGGATGAACTGGGGGCTGCTCGCGGAAGACGAGATCCGCAACAAAGCGGAGGGGTACCGCAGCCGGATCCACATGTTCGACACATCGGGCAGTCCACGCTACGTCGCCAGCGGTGAAGTCACCGGATTCCTCCTGAACCAGTTCTCGATGGACGAATACGACGGATCACTGCGGGTGGCGAGTACGACCGCCCCGCAAGACAGATGGTGGTCCGGCGAGTCCGAGAGCCTCGTGACGATCCTGCAACTGGAGGGCAATCGGCTCGCCGAAGTGGGCAGAATCGACGGTCTCGGACGCGGCGAGCGCATCTTCGGAGTGCGTTTCATCGACGACATCGGGTACGTGGTGACGTTCCGTCAGACCGACCCCCTCTACACGATCGACCTGTCGAATCCGAGCCGACCGAAGGTCGCCGGCGAGCTCGAACTCCTTGGGTACTCCGCGTACCTGCACCCCGCCGGTGATGGTCTGCTGCTCGGACTCGGCCAGGACGCCGACAAGACGGGCAGGACGAAGGGCACGAAACTCTCGTTGTTCGACGTCTCGGACCCTGCGCATCCCATGAAGATCGATCAGGTGACGATGGACGGTGGTTACTCGCAGGCCGAAAACGACCACCACGCGTTCACCTTCTGGAACGGACTCGTGCTCGCGCCGTACGAAGGTTGGGGACGTGACGGCTCCTCGTACGACAGTGGCGTTCTCGCCGTGCGCGTGAACGGGAGGCGACTCACCTTCGAGAAGGTGTTGCGTGCCTTCGAGGACGGGCCCATCTCCGGAAAGGACATGGAGCGGCTCGAACCGTGGCGCTGGACGCCCATTCGGACGATCGTGATCGGACCGAACATCTACACGATCACTCAGGGTGGGATCGCCGTGCACGACTTCGATACACTCGATCGAATCACGTTCGAGCGGTTCTGATCAGGCCGGTCGGTGCTCCGACGGCCGAACCAGGAACCAGAGGGTGACGAGCGCAAGCAGCTCGGCTGCCAGGACAAAGGCCATGACGGCGAACGTGGAGAACTCGTAGAGGCGGCCCATGAGCACAGCCCCGACGAGCAGCGCGATACCGTACACGGCGGTGAATGCACCGTATGCGGTGGAACGGCGTTCCGGACGGGAGAGATCCGCCACCGCTGCGCGCATGCTCGACTCGGCCACACCCATCGCTCCACCCCACAGCAGACCTCCAACCCAGATGAGCGACAGGTCGACCCCGAAGACCATGGCGGCGGCTCCGAATCCGATCGGCGCCCCGACGAGCGTGACAAACCCCCAGCGGTCGTACGATTTGCCGGCGATGAGCGCTGCACCCGCATCCACGGCCATCGCGGCGGCGAACAGCAGCGGCACCTGCACATCGGACAGGATTCCGCTGGTCGTCAGGTGAAAGGCGATGAGTGGGAACGGCGCGAGTCCCAGGCCGGTGAACGCCGCGAACGCGAGGTATCGACGCAGCGGTCTGTCGATATGATCGGGCGCCAGAGTGGCCTCTGCCGCCGGTGGCTCTCCCACGCGCCGTCGCACCCACATCAGCACGACGCCCACGAGAACCGCCGGAACCGCGAGGATCGAAAACGCGAATCGGTAGTCGCCGCTCTTGACACTCAGCGCGGCGGCGAGGAGCAGAGGACCCAGAACGGCGCCGGTCTGATCGAGTGCTTCGTGCAGACCGAACCCCCAGCCGTGGCCGAGCGGTTCGGTGGCCACCGACAGCAGCGTGTCGCGTGCAGGTGTCCGCAGTGCCTTCCCCAGACGTTCTGCGACGACCAACGCCAGCGCGAGATCCACACGCCCTACCCAACCCAGAAGCGGCACCGCGACCACGGTGAGGCCGTACCCTCCGATCGTCAGGGCCCACCGCCGGCCCGTGCGATCCGCGATGACGCCGGCGACCGCACGCAAGCCGTATCCCACGAATTCCCCGATGCCGGATATCAGCGCGACGGTGGCGGCGGTGGCTCCCAGCGTCGCCAGAAAAGGTCCGAGGACACTTCGCGCACCCTCGTAGACGACGTCGGCAAGGAGACTGACCACTCCGAATGCGAGAACGATTCGGAGCGCACGCGAACGTACATGAGCATCGTCCATTCCAGGCGACCTTACTCCGGGTGCCGCCCCCTCTACGGCAACGTGAACCAGAAGATGCTTCCGCCACCCGGCGCGGCATCCATTCCGATCTCCCCGCCGTGCGCTTCGACGATGCGCCGGCTGATGGCCATCCCGAGTCCGGTGCTTGCCTCTCCGCCGGTGGGCCGGTTGGACAGCTTTCCGAAGTAGCTGAACAGTCGTTCCCGGTCGGCGTCGGTGATGCCCGGACCTTCGTCCTGGACCTCGACCCTGCACCCGGAAGCCGACTTGTGCACGGAGACACGAACGGTGGTGCCGGCGGGCGAGTACTTGACCGCGTTCGAGATCAGGTTGTCCACCACTTGGCGAAGGCGGGCCGGATCGGCCTGCACGAGCCCGCCCGCGGTCGGAGTGAACTCGATCGTCGTGCCCTTGTTCCTTGCCAGCTTCCGATGCCGTTCCACCTGCAGGTCGAGGAACTCGCAGAGGTCCACCTCCTGGCGATGCAGCTCGAGCGCCCCGGACTCGATCTGGGAAACGTCGAGCAGATCGTTGATGAGCTCGAGCATGTACCGGGCCTGTTGGGCGATGTCTTCGACAAAGACATGCTGTTCCTCTTCCAGGGAACAGGCTGCCAGGTATTCGGCTGCCATGAGCACGATGGAGGCGGGGTTGCGAAGGTCGTGGGCGGCCACGCCAAGGAAGCGATCCTTGGTCTCGTTCAGCCGGGCCAGTTCCCCGTTCTGCTTCTCGATCGCGGCTCCGCGTGACGCGATCTCCGACATCATGCGCCCGCGCTCGACGATGGTCGAGAGTTGCGACGCGATGCGCAGGAACGTCTCGACATGGTCGGGGGTGTACGCGTTGCGGGCCACACTCGAGAAGAAGATGAACCCGACCGCCGACCCGTCGTTCGTCAAAGGACAGGTGAGCGACGACCTGATACCTTCCTCGAAGATGAGGCTGGTGGATTCGGAATTCGGCTTGCGCCGGAGGTATGCGCCCAGGTCGTTGATGATTCGGGGTTTCCCGGTCTCGATGATCTGTTGGAGACTGCTTCCTTCCAGAGCCGCCGAGTAGCCCGCGAGGAGCTTGACCGCCGGTAGGTCGGACTTCACCCATCTTGCGAGAACGCGGTCATCCTCGATCAGAGAGAAGCTGATCCTGTTGTACGGGATGACTCCTCGAAAGCTCTCGTAGACCTTGTCGAGGATGTCCTCGAGAAGAAGACCATCGTTGATCAGTGTCGTGATCTGATCGAGTGTCTCCATCTCACGGATCCGAAGTTCCAGCCGGTCGGCCACAGACTGGAGGGTTGCTGCGATTCTCCCCACTTCGTCGGGGAAGGTGGAGGCGGCAGCGATCGGATCGGCGAGTTGCATGGGCTTCACGTCATTTCCTCACGGGCGGCTACCGCATCTCCATCGGCAGAAGGAGCGTCTCTCCTTAGCGCCTCGCCACCCAACGCTCCAACACGGGAACGTGTTCGAGCAGATCGAGATCGAGCCCCATCTCCGGATGGGGAACGTCGAGGATCCGAAGGTCGAGTCCCAGAGCCTTCGAGATTCTCCGTTCCGCCTGCGTGAGGCTGAGACGCCGCAGCAGATACCGGAGCAGGAGGCCCCATCCCATCAGTCGTGCGGTTCGTAACGCGTTCTTGCGCGCTCCGGCGAGCGGTTCCAGTCGAGACTTCAGGTCAGACGCCATCGCGGGCCGGAAGACGATGAAGTCGGCCGCGGTGAATTCACCGTCGGTGAGTCGCCAGTACTCGTTCGGATAGTCGGGATAACCGGCCTCGATGACATCGCGGCGGATCACCCCGGCAACGGCGTCGTGTGCACGCGCTTCCGACGTGAACCAGTCGACCATGGTCCCGGTGAGCAGCGGAATGTCGGATGTACAGGCCGCGGCGATCCGCACATCCGGGTCACGGGCAAGCAACACGTCGACTCCCGCCATGAAGTTGTCGACGAGGCCGCCACGATTCGGAACCGTCTCGAGGATCTTCGGAGACACGAACAGCCCGGGCTCGGTCCCCACGATCACGATGCGATCGATCGAGTCGGCGTCGGTCAACGCGTCGACGACCCGCTGACCGACAGTCGTGCCCGCGACCTCGAACTGGGCTTTCGGGAGTCCCCGGGTCAACGGATAGAGGCTGTCGCCCGGCATCGGCACGCCGCCCGTGAGCACGACACAGTCCATCAGGGTGTCGCCGCCTTCACCCTGGCCAAACGGTCCCCGTACAGCGAGTAGCGTCGCGCGGCGTAGATTGCGACGAGGACTCCGAGGAGTGGCGCGCCGGAGATGAGGATCCGGAGTCCCACCGCGACATTGTGCGGCTGCACGCTGCGCGCGGGGTCGTAACCGGTGATCGCCAGCATCCCGCCGATCAGCGTGCCTTGGAAGGCGAACGCCGCCCGAATGACGAACCCGTGCATTCCGAAGAACATCCCCTCACGACGTACTCCGTGACGAGCGGCATCTTCATCGATCACGTCGGCCAGCATGACTTCGCGCAACATGAGCAGCCCGGCGAGACCGACCCCCAACCCCGCCGCAGCGATGAGTGCCTGGTCATAGGAGCGGACCACTCCGAGCGGGATCAGCAGAAGGCCGAAGAGGCCGAGCGCGACGATGATGGCCGAGCGACTCTCCCACCGTTTGGCCGCCCAGGTCCACAGGGCGAACGAAGGAATGGCGACAACGAATGCAACACCGCTGATCAGACCCTGCCGAAGACCGTCATTCTCCCCCAGCACGTATTTCGCGAACAGCGGCACAACGGCGGGGAGGACGACGAGCATGAACTCTATGGAGGTCGACATGACGAGAAACCATCGGAACGAACCGCTGCGAAGAGTCATCCGAACGGCCGTCTTGAACGGGACCTCCGATGCGACCGAGGTACGAACAGGCTCGAAACTCCCGCCAAGAGAAACGAAGAACGCGAGGCTCGCCAAGGCTCCGAAGAGCACCCCCATCGCTGCCCAGCCGACGGCATCCGCAACGCTCTTGGCGAACGTCACACCGACGATCACACCGAGAATCGCGAACCCTTGCCGCCACCCTGCCACGGCGGCACGCGGCCCCTGCTCCGGGTACATCGCCGGAAACAACGCCACATAGTTGATCGTGATCGCAGAAAACATCGCATCGAAAACGCAGATGGCGATCAGGAAATACCACCAGAGTCCCCCTCCGAATCCGAGTCCCAGTCCGGCCGGGGGCATCCAGATCAGGGCGAAGCTGATCCCCAGCGGTATCGCGAGCCCCACGATCCATGGGATGCGCCGGCCCCAGCGGGTGCTCGTGCGATCGGAGAGTTGGCCGGCGATCGGGTCGTTGACCATGTTCCACAGCGTGTACAGGACCCAGGCCCACGTCATCGCAAGAGGGGCGAGGCGAAGAACATCCAGGTAGAAGAATTGCACCCAGCCGATGAACGCCTCATAGGACAGCGAAACACCAAAGGTTCCGAAAGCCCACAGCACTTTGTGCCGCGTCGAGAGTCGCTGCCGGTGAACCCATGTGCTCATGGGCGCAGAGGCTACTGGCCGTCAGGCCTCCGCACCCGTCCATCGGGCCGGGATCTCCGGTGGTGCGCTATCTTGCCGGGCATGCAAACGTCCGTCCGGCGAGCCGCCGACATCCTCGGCGGTGCCGACCACATCCTCGTATTCACCGGTGCCGGGATCTCCGTCGAGTCCGGGATCCCCGATTTCCGCGGTCCGGCGGGCCTCTGGTCCCGAGTCGACCCTTCGCTGTTCGAGATCGGCCGCTACCTGACCGATGTCCATGCCCGCCGTGAAGTCTGGCGAATCCACCTCACCGGAGATCTGAACATCAGCGATCTGCGACCGAACCCGGCCCACGACGCAGTCGTAGATCTGTGGGAAAGCGGGCGAATGGCCGGTTGCATCACCCAGAACATCGACGGCCTCCACCAGAAGGCAGGCCTGCCCGAGACCGAAATCGCCGAACTCCACGGGAACTTGAGGCGCGTTCGTTGCATCTCCTGTGCCGGCGTCTGGCCGGCAGACGAGATCCTCCACCGCATCAGCGAAGGCGAAGACGACCCCCGCTGCCTCGATTGCGGCGGCATCCTCAAGTCGACCACCGTGTTGTTCGGCGAGTTGCTACCGGGTGCCGCCATCGCCCGAGCCCAACAGATGTCCGACGAGGCAGATGCCGTCTTGTCGATCGGAAGCACACTTTCGGTGTATCCCGCCGTCGATTTCGTCCTTGAGGCCGTGTCCCGCGGCGCTCCGCTCGTGATCGCCAACCTCGGGCCGACCGACCGAGATGATCTCGCGACCGTGCGAGTGGACGGACCGGCCGGTTCAACGATCCCCGCCATCGTCGAGAAGCTCCTTGGTGCATCACGCCAAGGACCGTGAACGCGAGGACCGACAGCGCTATCTCACGCGTTGTCGCCACACCCCAAGTCCGACGGCGATGAGGAACCCTGCGATCGCGAGCAGCTGCACCCAGTCCCCTGCCCGGTTGTACAACGTCGGCCCCAACGTCCGGAATCCGACCTCGCCACGAAGAATGGCGGGTTCCATGATCGGCGTGCGCTCGATGATCGTCCCGTCGGCGGTGATCAGAGCACTCGAACCGGTGATCGAGGCATGCACCATGTCGATGCCGTTCTCGGCTGCCCGCATCCGGGTCATCTCGCTGAACTGAAGCGTCGCCGCCGAGCGTCCATAACCGGACTCGTTGGTCGTCACCACCACGAATCTCGCCCCCGCGCGCACCGCCTCGCGTACATGACGGGGGAACGCGGCCTCGAAGCAGATCACCGAGGCGAAAGAACCCTGTGGGAGATTCCACACGACCGGGCGCTCACCGGGAACCATGTCCCGGGACACACGATCGATCTCCTTCACCCACCCCAGATACCGCCGAAACGGCACGTACTCGCCGAACGGCACCCCCTGACGCTTCCTGTACTCGCCGACGACGACACCATCCGGCCCGTAGAGAACGTTGGCATTGACGAATCCCCTGTCTCCGACGGCTCGGGTCGACCCCACGAGAATCGAGGCATCCAATCGCACCGCCTCTGCGGCCACCGCCTCCCCGTTCCGTGGATTGGTCAGCGTCTCCGCCTCGTATTGGGCAGAGCTCTCGGGCCAGATGACGAGATCCACGCTTCCCGCATCGAGCGTGCGGGTCAACGCGAGGTGCGAGTCGAAGATCTCCTGATTCTCACCCGGGCAGTAGCGCCCGGGACACGGACTGGACCCCTGGATCACGGCGACGCGCAGCACGTTTCCATCGGTATGCGGTGGCCAAAGAGATCCGCCAAGCATGAGCACCAGACCGATCCCGACGGCGCCGACCAGCCAACGTGCGCTCTTGCGCTCCAGCACGAGGACGAGACCTGCAGCGATCGCGACCGCCAACACCGAGAGGCCGGTCTCCCCCACCCACTGTGCCGTCGCCCGCAAGGCCGGAACGTCACCAACCGCGGTACCGAGCGAGCCCCACGGGAAGCCCCCGAACGGCCAGTGGCCGCGCACCCACTCCGTCGCCGCCCAACCGCCCACGACCACCATCCACCAGAGACCGGGCGGCCACGAGCGGGTCCGCCACACGATCCAGCCGAGTGGCACCAGATAGAGCCCCATGACCGGAAACAGCACCACCGCTCCGACGCGCGTGCTGATTGCCACCCACCACAGCAACGAAGTGAAGAAGACGAGCCCGAACAGGTATATGGCGCCGGCTGCCGCCCAGCGGCTCTTCGCTCGGCGCAAACCCCACAACAGGGGGACGGGAGCGATGAACACGATCGCTCCCCAACCGACAGGAGGAAACGCGAGCCACAACAGGCCCGCAGACGCAAGTGCACCCAACCAAACCACGGCTGCACGCTAGTCGATGCCGGGGGCTTCCTCCCCGCGGGGAGGAAGCCCCCGAGTTCTCATCGGTTCTCAGGCACCGTCGCCGCCGTCCGTAGCCGACCGTTTGCGCCGGCGGACGATCCACATCACCAGCCAGATCACCAAACCGATCGGCACGAGAATGACGACGAGCACCGGGAGGAAGAACGCCACCAGCCAGATCGCCGCCGAGGCGATCCACTGCAGCGCAACGATGAGCCCGCGCACTGCCTGACGCAAGATCGAGCCTGCGCTCCATCCCTCTCTCGCCAGTGGAGCGACGGCCTCGGAGGGCGTCAAGGTCACATCGACGGTCGCCAACGACACCTGCGAGTCGAACAGTCGCTGCCTGCCCTCCAGCTGCTCGATCTCACCACGGACCTGGCGAATGTTCTCGAACACGCTGAGCAGATCGTCCGTCTTCGCCTCCGGCCGATCCCGAACTTCGGTGAGCAGCAGTCGCAGCTCGTTCTCATACGCGCGCAGATTGCGCAGCTGCGCCTCGATGTCGCTGTATTGCTCCGAGATGTCCTGCGAGGTCATGTCCAAGGATCGCACGTCGATGGCGTCGGCCTTCAACGCATCCACGAACTGCGTCAGCCGATCGGCGGGGATACGAACCTGGAGTCGCGCGAACGTGACCTCGTCCACACCGTCGCCGTCCCGATACAGACTCTCGTTCGAAACAAAGCCGCCGAACTGCTCGGCCAGCCGTGCCACGGAACGCGCCGCCTGCTCCGGATCTGCCACCTCGAGGTCGATAGAGGCGTTCTTGATGATCTTGCGGTCGGTCACGGCCTGGTCGGTCATGGCCTCGTCGAACGCCGGCGCACCGGTTGCTGCAAACTCTCGTGCAGGTGCGGCCTTGTTCAGCGCCTCGGTGCCGGTGGTGCTCGACCCGCACCCGGCCAGCAGAAGCACGAGGCCTGCAATCGCAATTCCACGTTTCATGTCCCACTCCTCGTCGTCGTCCGGGAACGGCCCGGTGTCCAACAGTAAGACGTCAGACGAAGAAGACAAGGTTCCTCGAACGCGGACACACACCGGGCGCCGAAGTACGCTGAAGCTCGTATGCCACTGTATGAACTTGTCGACGACATCCCCGACCTGGTCGCTCCCGCGCTCATCGCCGCCTTCGACGGCTGGGTGAACGCAGGGTCGGTCGGCACCCGGGCGGCCTCATCCCTCACACGCGACGGCAGGCAGCTGGCGACCTTCGACGGCGACGCGCTGTTCGACTATCGGGCATCGCGTCCAGACATCGAGTTCGTCGAAGGAGTGATGCAAGTGGTTCGCTGGCCCGAGATCACGCTCACACACGTCCGACACGAACGCGACCTGCTCGTGCTGACGGGCAACGAGCCGGACTTTCGTTGGAAAGCGTTGAGCGCATCGATTGCCGAGATCGCAGAATCACTCGGTGTTGTCGAAATGCTCTCTCTCGGAGGCGTGCCGGCGGCGGTCCCCCACACGCGCCCCGTGCGAATCCTCACGACGGCCTCTCGAAAGAATCTCATCCCCGATGACGAGCAACTGCCCCAAGGCGTCCTCAAAGTCCCCGGCGCCGCCGTGAACATCGTGGAGCGGGCCATCACCGGCAGAGGGATTCCGGCAGTCGGGTTCTGGGCGCAGATTCCGCACTACGTGGCGGGACCGTACCATGCCGGAACGATCGCTCTCATCGAGCGTGCCGCCCGTCACCTCGGCATCGACCTGCCGCTGGGCAGTCTCGTCGACGATGCCGTGAAGCAGCGCCGGGAACTCGACGCAACCGTCGCCGACAAGCCGGAGGCGATTGCCTACCTTCAGCGCCTCGAAGAGTTGGTGGCACGGCAGCAAACCATTCCGAGTGGTGAAGAGATTGCCCTGGAAGTGGAACGTTTCCTGCGAGAGAATACGGAGAATCCCTTCGGAGAGCAGGAGGGCTAGGAAGCTCCCCACACGCCGGGCCAACCGCGAACAGGGCGACCTGCCAGAATGAAGGCATGGCGGTGTTGGCAGACGTGCTGACCGGATTGCGAGCGCTCATCGCCTTGCTCTTGGTGGCGATGGTTGGGCAGGGTCGGCTCGAAACCGCCGCCGCGCTTCTCGCCACGGCCTGGCTGACCGATTTCTTCGACGGCAAGAGTGCCCGCGCCGCTTCGCGACCCACACATCTCGGTCAATGGGATCTCCAAGCCGACACGCTCGTCGGCGCCGGGTTGATGGTCGGGCTGGCCCTCGGAGGCTATGTGGGATGGGGTGTCGCTTTGCTCGTCGTCGTTGTGCTCGGTGGAGGCTGGATCGCACTGGGGAACGATTCACTCTCGTCCGCACTCCAGGCGATCGCCTACGGCTCATTCATGTGGTTGGCGTACTCGAGGTCGATCGGCGGTTGGTGGCTCCCGCCGGTCGTCATCCTGATCATCGCCACACTGAGCTGGCAACGGTTCACCCACGATTCGATTCCGGGCTTCCTGGGGGGTGTCGGCGATCTCTACTCTGCCGCCCGGCGCTTCGTCGAACGCACCTCCTGAGCCGGCCCGAGCACGGGGACCGTCACTTCGAAACGGCACCCTTGGTCGCTTCTTGCACCACCCGGGCCGTTTGGGGTCGCGACGAGTACAGGTAGCCGATGAACATCAGGATCGCGCCCAGGAACTCACCGACATACAAAGCCACCGGTATGCCGAAGCGCTGTGCCGAACCACCGAACGCCGGCATCATGGCCCCGATCGCGATGAGGATGTTCCCGATCATTCGATTCGCCGCGGCCTTCGTTCTCCAGAAGTAGTACGCGGAGTAGATCGCTCCCCCGACAAGCATGATCACGCCGTAGAGATTGAAGAACGGCGTCAGCACCCGGACGCCGGAGCTGACGATGGCGGAACCGCTCAGTTCCCCTTCGAGCATCTGGCTCGGGTCGAGTTGTGCCCCGGCAACCCTCACCAGCGCGTACAACGAGCCCAATGCCAGGATCGTCATCAGGATGTCGGCCAGCTTCACTTTCCCGAAGCGCCGATGCACCAACAGGTAGACCGTGCCCTGGCCGAGCCAGGCGGCGACGAGGATCGCACCGAAGAGGTACCACAGTCGAAACACGAACGGGCTCCAGCCGGCGAAACCGAAGATCGCCTCCATCGCTCCACCGATGCCGTACATGAGGAAGCCGATCCCCCACAGCAGCATGTAGGGCTGCTTGCGCTCCACCCACGCACGAAGCACCTTGTAGGCGAAGACAAACGAGATGACCGATGATGCGGCCGGCAGATACGCGCTCAACAGTTCCTGCATTGGAGACTCCTACGACGTGAGGATCACATACAGCGCAATCCCGACGAGGGAGACCGCTGCGACGGTAAGGACGATGAGGATGATCGGAACGACCCGACTCTGCGGCTCTTGCGGTTCCATCACACCTCTTTCACCCCGGACACGCTACGAGTGCGAAACGCCGACGTAAAGTCGGATCCGCAGCCGCTCAGATCTGATCGAGGAGCTTGCTTCGCTTCTCGGCGAACTCTTCGTCACTGAGGACTCCATCCTCGTGCAGTCTGGCGAGCATCTCGAGTTGCTCGACCGGTCCGGATCCACCCTGAAGTGCGACCATCCGAGCTTCCCGCAGGCGGTATATCTCAGACTGGATCCCTTCCGGGTCCGGGATGTCGCTGAAGTGACTCTGGCCTTGCTCTCCCGCCGATTCGATGATCAGGTCACCCGATCGCAACAGTCGCTCCCAGAACGTCTGGGCGAAGGTCGCGTCGTTCATCACCTCGAGCGGTATCTCTTTGCCGTGCCGGGCGAACATGCCCCGGCGAACGATCAGGCGTTCGTTCGTGATGATGTAGTGGGTAAAGAACCACCGGGTGAACGGCGGCGCAAACAACGCGAGCCAGATGGCAACCACGGCGGCGAAACCGACCCACATCGGTGTGCCCTCGGCCCGCACGGCGAGGACGACGATACCGGCAAGGGCAACCACCGACACGAAGACCGGCCAGATGAGCTGTTTCCAATGGGGACGGAACGCGAGATCGATGCGCTCACCGCTGCTGAGAAGACGTTCGGGGTACTTCATACATGCCAGCTTATCGGGTCGCCTCTCACCTCGCTCCCGCGTCGCCCGACTCCTCGCCACGCCCGTGTGGCTCGCTAGCGTTCGCGCATGCACCGCTGCAGTCGACAGACGAAGCTGGAGATCGTCTGATGTCGGCTCGATGTCTTCTCGGTACGAAGCGCTACTGCAAACTGCTGATCGCGCAGGTCGTCTCGGGATCCGGAGACTGGTTCGCGACCGTCGCGCTGCTGGCACTGGTCTATGAAATCAGCGGATCCGCCGTCGCGGTCGGCGGCATGCTCGCCCTCCGGCTGATGCCCGGAGCCGTCGCGGGGCCGATCGCCGCGAAACTCGCGCATCGCTGGGACCGCAGACGCACGATGGTCGCCATGGATTTCGCCCGGGCGGGCATCGTCATGGCGGTACCGATGGTGCGCAGCCTCGCATGGGTGTTGGGATGGGTGTTCGCCATGGAGATGGCGACCCTCATCTATCTCCCCGCCCGCGACGCATCCACACGTGACCTGGTCGACACCGACGACGACCTGCCCGTCGCCAACGGACTGCTCATGGGTGGAAGCTACGGAACCCTGCCGATCAGCGCAGGGATCTTCGCCGCGTACACTGCCGGCCCACAGCTCACCAGCCTCCCCGGAGGGCAGCTCGCCCCGGCATTCTGGATCGACGCAGCGACCTTTCTGTTCTCCGGTTTCGTGATTGCCACTTTGAAGAGCCTCTCCAATCGCATCGACTCGCCCGAGCTCACGGGCCGCTTGCGGGATGCGCTCCAGATTCCTCTCGTGCGAAGCGCGATCTTCCCGGTGGTCACCGCCTCGCTTGGCCTCGGAACGGTATTCTCGCTCGGGATCGCCTTCATCACCGGCACGCTTGGCGCAGGGGATTCTCAGTTCGCCATCTTCGTTCTCCTGTTCGGCGTCGGTGCCGTCATCGGGGTGGGAACGCTGCAGTTGCTCAAACCGGACGACTACGTCCTCGAGATGTGGCGAGGGATGCTGACACTCGGCGCGGTGCTGGCGCTCATGGGAATCGCCCCGAAACTCTGGCTTGCCTATCTTGCCGCAGTTGCCTTCGGTACAGCGTCCGCCTACGCGATCGACGCGGCGGTCTCCGGCCTCCAGGTGCGCCTCGACGAGGAGCGCCGGGTGCTGGCCTTCACCGTCTTCCACATCGGCCTGCGCGTCTCACTGGGTGTCGGTGCCGTCCTGGCGGGCGCCCTGGCCGACATCCTCGGCAAGGCCGGCGTCCTCGACCCGATCCGCATCGTCATGTTCGGTGCCGGGCTGGTCGTTCTCGTCGCGACCCTGCCGACCCGAGACCGGCTCGGGGACCGGTAGCGCCGCTCCTAGGATGCCGGCATGCATCCCGCCACACCAGATGATCTCTTCCGATTCCTCGAAAACCTGGGCATCGCGACCGAAACCGTCCATCACGGGGCGGTGTTCACCGTCGAGGAGGCCCGCTCCGAACGCGGTGACCTGCCGGGAGGTCACTCGAAGAGCCTGTTCCTGCGCAACAAGAAAGGCAAGATGTGGCTCGTCGTCGCAAAAGAGGACCGTCCGATCGATCTGAAGGATCTCGCCGGGCGACTGGGTGCAGGACGGTTCTCCTTCGGGAGCCCCGACCGACTCATGCGAACCCTCGGGGTCATACCGGGTGCAGTCACCCCGTTTGCGGTCCTCAACGACGCCGAGGGCGTCGTGCAGGTGGTCCTCGACCACGGTCTCATGGCACTGGATCCGCTCAACTTCCATCCATTGGACAACACGATGACCACGAGGATCGCCTCTGCGGACCTCCTGAAGTTCCTCGAGGCGACGGGGCATCAGCCGATGATCATTGACCTTTGATCAGAACTCGCGCATGTACCGGCCGCGCTCCTTCCGAAACCCCATTCGCTCGAGATACCGGTTGTGAGACGCACTGCCGCCGTCGCTCACCAGCGTCGTGTACCCATGGTCTCGGAAGAGGTCCGGGTTCCGATCGAAGAGGAATCGTCCCGCCTTCAGGTCCCGATGTGCCGGCGTCACATAGTCGAGCAGGATCCGCATGACACCCGGAGTCTCGGGTTCTCCGATGAAGATGCCGGCGGGAACCATGTCCCGCAGAGTCAGTACGGCGAACTGGTCGGAGTTCGGTGCGAGCCGATACGACGGCTGGAATCGCGCGATGTCATCCTCGTAGAAGCGGACCAGGCCGGCGACGTACAACGAGTCCGGTCGAACCTCCAGGATGGTGAAGTACTCCTCGTCGGTGAAAGCCCTCCAGAGGAAGTACACGTTGATGACGATGATCGCCACGTTCACCAGGACGATGGGGACGGCGCCGATCAGAGCGGCGTAGATACCGAACAGCACTGCACCGATCAGGCTGATGACGCGAAGTCGCACGACGGACGTCATCGCCAACGAGAGCACGACGAGGCCCGAGGCCACGTAGCCGAGAATCTCGATCATGGGCCGCAGCGTACCGCGTCGAACCCTTGGGAAGACCTATGGCACGACCGGATGTCGTCTCGGTCCCAAGGACCCCGGCCTGTCCTCGAACACTCCGGGTACCACCGTGCCACAGGAGCCACAGCGTCCCCGGTCGATGTTCCATGCGGTGATCGAGTAGCCGGATCGGCCGATCAGCTTCGCGCCGCAGCCGGCGCACCACGTGCTCTGGGTCTCCTCATCGGGGATGTTCCCCGTATAGACGTACTGCAGCCCGTTGCCCATGGCGATCTCCCTGGCTCGCACGAGCGCCGAGAACCGGGTCCGCGGCACATCCAACATCTTGAACGCGGGATGGAACGCGGTGAAGTGATGGGGAACGTCTGGGCCCAGGTTCTCGGCGATCCAGCGTGTCATCCGGTCGATCTCCTCGTCGGAGTCGTTCAGGCCCGGTATCAACAGCGTGGTGATCTCCAACCACACATCGGTCTCGTGACGAACATACGCCAGCGTGTCCAGGACCGGCTGGAGCCTGCCCGCGCAGTACCGGTGGTAGAACTCGTCGGTGAATGCCTTCAGGTCCACGTTGGCGGCGTCCATCACCTCGAAGAACTCCGCACGCGCCTGCGGATTGACGTACCCGGCCGTCACCGCGACCGTCTCGAGACCTGCGCGATGGGCCGCGACCGCGGTGTCGACCGCATACTCATGGAAGATGACCGGGTCGTTGTAAGTGAAGGCGACGCCGGCACAGTCGAGCCGTTTCGCCGCGGCGGCGATCCCTTGCGGCGATGAGCGCTGCGCCAGAACGTCATCGCCGCGCGCTTTGGAGATATCCCAGTTCTGACAATACCGGCACGCCAGGTTGCAGCCGGCCGTCCCGAACGACAGCACCGAGGTTCCCGGCAGGAAATGATTCAGAGGCTTCTTCTCGATCGGATCCACCCAGAAACCGGTCGATCGCCCGTAGGACGTGAGCACGATTTCGTCTCCACGTCTCGCGCGCGTGAAACACAGGCCGCGCTGTCCCTCCCGCAGCTTGCACTCCCGAGGACACAGATCACATTGGATCCGGCCGTCGTCGATCGCATGCCAGAACTTCGTCGGAACGATCGACCATGCGGGCCCAAGATCCATGTCCCGAAGACTACGCCCCATCCGGCGCTCTCAGGGAATCGGCAGGACCATTCCCGCCGTGCGTCGACTCTCCAGGGCGGTCACGATCGGACGACGTGAGATTCCGACTCGGCGTTGGCGATCACGAGTCCCCCACCGACCGTCAGCGCGTCGATGTGCAGGATCGGCGCGCCATCCGGCAGTGTCTCCGGATCCGGGATCTCGATCTGGGCCGCGCCGCCGATCACACGATGGTCGACTTCGACGCGCCAACTCTTGCAGACCAGGACACGTGCTCCGCCGGCGAGAACCCGAAGGGAGAGACGCGCCCCTTCCGGATCGAGGACGGCTTGGCGAAGATCGATGTCGACACCTCCCATCGCGGCGATCACTCGTCCAGAGCGGAGGCGTGAGGAGACACTCTCGTAGCTGCGACTGTCCATGAGTGCCACCAGGGCGAACTCGTCGGCCTTCTCGTCGGTGTTCTCACCAATGATCTTCGTGAGGGCGACCGCGGTCGCCTTCATGACGGCATTCACTGCGATCATCCAGAACAGGATCTTGAACAGCTTCTTCATCGGTACCTCCGCTCTCCAAGCCTACGGGATCGACGGCGTCAACCGTACCGCCGGCCGGAAGTGGCGCGCATGGAAAGGGCCGAATCTCACGAGGCGAAGAAGAATGCCTTCACACCTTCGAAGAGGTACTGGGCTCCGATCGCCACGAGGATCAGGCCCATGAATCGAACCACGAGGACACCGCCGCGGCCGCGAATGAATCGTCCCGCAGACGCCGAGAGCGCGAGCACCAGAAACAGGATCAACGCGATGACCGCGACGGCGAGTACGACCGTAAGGTCACCTTCGACATCCCCCGATTTGGCCGTCAGCGTGATGACCGTGGTGATCGCCCCGGGTCCGGCCACCATCGGCATCGCAAACGGCACCAGGATCGAGTCCTCCTCGCTGATGGGACGATCCGAGTGCTGCACGCGTGTCGGACTTCCCTGCAACATCTCGAGGCCCATGAGCACGATGACGAGACCGCCTGCCGCCTGGAATGCGGGCATCGAGATCCCGAACGCCTCGAGTATCCACCTTCCTCCGATCGCCGAAACGGCCAGGATCGCGAACACCACACCGGAGGCGAGAGCCGCGTACCGTCGACGCGTCTGCCGATCGGAATCCTCTGTGATACTCAGGAACACCGGCAGCGCACCCACCGGATTGGTGATCGCGAGCAGTGCGGCGATTGCCTGGGCCAGTTCACTCATCGGCGAGAGTCTACCGACGGACCCGCGAGTCCCGCATCAGCGGCCGTCAGGCATCCCTGCCGCGTCGGCGCAATTCGGACATCAGCGCCTCATCCTCGTATCGCATCAGGTCGGGCGACCAGTGGAGGAGCACGATCGGTTTTCCTTCGACTTCTTCGAGCAACCCGATGACCTCATCCCGCAGCGTCCGGGCCCAGGCCCGTCCCTTGGCATCGGCACGTCGCGACAGTGTTCCGTCCGCGTTGGCGGTGAACACCCCCACCTCGACTCGAGGGTTTGCCCTGGACCCCCGCTCTCCGTACACGAGGATCACAGAACCCACAGGGACGTCTTGCACTCCCCCGGTGGCGATGAACTCGCCTTCGAACGCCCACCCGGAACTCTTGGACTCATCGACCCTCTCGATCACCTTCGCCCAGTTCTTGTGGCGCTCGTCGCCGATCAACGGAACGGAGATCGCGACGACAGGCCGGTCGTTCATGGGCCCACTGTACCGAGGTAATGTCGATGCCATGAAGAACGTGCGATGGGGAATCATGGGAGCAGGGCGGATCGCGTCCGCACTCGTCGAGGCCGTGCGTCAGGTGCCGGGCGGAGAAGTCGTCACGATCGGTTCCTCGTCGAGGGAGCGGGCGGAAGCCTTCGCCGATCTTCACGACATCCCCGGCCGGCACGCCACACACGAGGACGTCGCGCGCGACCCGAATGTGGATATCGTGTACGTCGCCACGACCAACGACCTGCATCATGCCAACACGCTGGCCGCCCTCGAACGCGCAAAGCCGGTCCTCTGCGAGAAGCCGTTCGCTCTCAACCATCGGCAGGCGAAAGAGATGGTCGCCGCCGCTCGAGAACGAAACGTGTTTCTGATGGAGGCGATGTGGATGCGGTTTCAACCGGCGATCAGCCGCCTCGAGGCCATCGTGCGTTCGGGACGCCTCGGGGAGATCCACTCGATCCAGGCCAACTTCGGATTCCTCGCAGGACCTCACCCCAGCGGACGTCTGTTCGACCGCTCACTCGGCGGCGGAACGGTCATGGACCTCGGCGTCTACGTGGTCACCTTCGCCACGATGCTCCTCGGTGCCCCCGATCGCATCATCGCGACAGCCGAAATGTCCGATGAAGGAATCGACGAGCAGGCCGGAATCGTCCTCCACCATCGCAATGGAGGCTTGTCCACGCTGAGCACCTCCTTCGTGGCGGATTCGAACATGGAAGCGTTCGTTTCCGGATCCGACGGACATGTCCGGGTCCATGCCCCATTCCACCACTCCCCCACGCTTTCCATCGAGCGACGGGGAACCGTCGTCGAGACGATCGACACGAGCTACCAGGGATCGCCGTACCGATTCGAAGTCGAAGAGGTACATCGATGCCTTCTCAAAGGGGCGACGGAAAGCCCGCGGATGAGCCTCGACGACACCCTGATGGTGATGCGCACCCTCGATCGGATCAGGGATCGGATCGGGCTGACCTTTCCGGGAGAGTAGGGGCGTTCAGTCCCGCCACCGGTTGGCGAGTTCATCCGCGTACTCGTTCCACCGGTAGCCCGCATGTCCCTTGATCCACTCCAGCGTCAGTTCGGGCCGCCACCCGTAGTACGCCTTCCGCACCAGGTCCACATTCTCGACCTTCCCCGTCCTGCGCTTCCATCCACGCTTCTCCCAGTCTGCCGCCCACTCGTTGATCGTGCGCACCACCAGATTCGAATCCGAATAGATGGTCATCGGGGTGCCTTCGGGAACGAGGTCGAGTGCCGCGATCACCGCGGTGAGTTCCATTCGGTTGTTCGTCGTGTGCTCCGCGTGCCCATACGCCTCGGCAACGATCTCGTCGTCGACGACGTAGACGGCGCCCCAGCCTCCCGGTCCCGGGTTTGGCGACGCGCTCCCGTCGGTGAACACACCCGTGTGGGGACCCGCGTCGTCTGCAACGGGTTCCGATGTGCTCCGTGCGCCACGACAGTCGAGGCACAGCGCTGGTGTCCAGCCTGGATACCGGTCGAGCACTTGTCGAGGAAGTGTGAACGTGTTCCCGCAGCTCTGGCAGGTGAATGTCGCCATCGTCGAAAGGATAGGCCCGAGTTCAGACGTCGAGCGCCGAGACGGTGACCTCGACCAGTGAGGGCCCATCGGACACGGCAAGCGCCTCCGAGAACACGGCTCCCAGGTCGGCAGGATCATCGACCTTGAATCCCTTCCCGCCACACAGGCGCGCGTACTCTGCGAAGTCCGGGTTGACCAGTCCGGTCTGCCACACAGGATGAACGGCTCCGATCTGCTCCCTGCTGATCTTGCCCAGCTCGTTGTTGTTCAGCAGGATGTGCGTGATCGGCATCCGGTACTTCACGGCGGTGGTGAACTCCGCGAGATACTGGCCGAAGCCTCCGTCTCCGGAGACCGAGATCACTTTCCGGTTGGTGCCCCTGGTCGCCGCCCACGCGCCCATCGCGCCCGGGAAACCGAACCCGATCGACCCCAGGTAGCCGGACATGAGGACATCCTGGTTCCCTTTCGCCTCGAAGTAGTGGCCGAACGCGTAGGTGTTGTTGCCGACGTCGACAGAGATCACCGCGTCCGCAGGCACCAGCCCGGACAAGGCGGTGAATACGCCGGCCGGATGCATGCGACCGAACTCGTCGGTCACGGCGGCTCTTCGCGACGTCTCCTCGCGCCACCTGGTCCGCTTGAGTTCGACCGTGGCACGTTGCTCTGGCCGATCGACCGGGGGCAGCGCCTCCCTCAGGAGCTCGAGCGTCCGCCCGATCTCACCCCAGATCGGAATGTCGACCGGGTGGAACTTGCCCAGGGTCATACGGTCGAAATCGACCTGGATCGTCGGCACCCATGTCGCGATGCCCGAATGGTTCGAGAACGACGCCCCGAGAACCAGCAGGGCATCCGCCCGCGCCATCAGCGCAGAAGCGATGGGTGTGCCCGAACGTCCCACCACGCCGCCGCCCAGCGCATGGTCGTCGCCGATGAGACCTTTGGCACGAAAGGTCGTGATCACGGGCGCATCGATATGTTCCGCGAACTCGATCACCTGCCGGCGAGCCTCGCGTGCCCCGCTTCCGGCGACGATCAGCGGCCGCCGTGCCCCTTCGAGGAGTTCAACCGCCCACGACAATTCCTCCTTCGGCGGTGCGATCCCGTCGAACGCGACCCGTCCGGTTCGTAGCCGCTCCGGTGGATCGGAAAGGCCAGGAAGGGTTTGCACCTCATCTGGGAACACGAGATGGGCGACACCGCGCTCGACCAGTGCATGTTTGAGGGCGAGCGCCATCAACTCTGTCGCGTTGTCGGGTACGAGCACCGTCTGGCTGAAGTTGGCGACGGCGGCGAACGCTTCGGTGAGCGGCACCTCCTGGAACGCTCCCGGGCCCAGTACCTGGGTCTGGACCTGCCCGGTGAGCGCCAGAATCGGTACCCGATCGACCTTTGCATCCCACAGGCCGGTCAACAGGTTCGTTGCTCCCGGTCCGGCGATCGAGAAGCACGCTGCGGGGCGGCCGGTCAGCTTGCCGTAGGCGGAAGCCGCGAAGGCCGCCGCTCCCTCGTGCCGGATCCCTATGTACCTCAGACGCTGGTCCTGTTCGGCTCTTCGCAGAGCGTCGGCAAGCCCGAGATTGGAGTGGCCGACCATTCCGAACACCGTGTCCACGCCCCACCCGGTCATGACATCGACCATCTGATCCATCAGGGTCGGCTCCTCCGAAAGGACAGGAAGCTCGACGTACAGGCCATCGTCGCGTTCCTCGAGCTGATAACACGCGGCGGCATCGCTGAACCCTGCCGGCGGCTCGCCGGTGACCGGATCGTACTCGTAGCCGTGCCAGGGACAGAGCAGGTAGGAGCCTTCGATCTCTCCGTCGCCGAGTGGACCTCCCTGATGAGGACAACGGTTGTCGAGCACTCCCCAACCGGACTCGGTGCGGCTCACGGCCAGAGCACGGCCTTCGACGATCACCGTTGTGACCCGGCCCACGGCCAGATCGCCGATGTCGAGCTTCCACCAGGCTGTCTTGCCCATCATTCCCCTTGTCGGCCGTCGTACGTCTCGAGATCGGCTCGCCGGAACTCCTCCAGAACGGTTCATGCGGCAGCCGTCCGGGGCTGGGAGGCTCACCGTACCCCCCGCTGGGGCAACGAGTTGACGGGCACGGATGAAGGGGAGCCAACCGGACGGCCGGCCGCAACTGCCACCGTACCCGGTTCTCGCGAGCTTGTGAAACTATTCCCGTGGTTCAACCCCCACAAGTCGCGCGATGCCGCTGCGCGTCCGGCATTCTCGAACGGATACCGGTCAGGGCACCAAGAATGCGGCCTGCCAGGCGGGACGGTGACGCTCACCACCGTCCGGATTCGGCAGAATCATCGGTGCCAACCGGTCCGGGGCGGCGCCGTCGTCGAGCAGCTTCCACCACTCCTCATCGGTGAGACGACCCAGCTCTTTGGGACGCCAGAACTCGTAGTACGAGTAGACCCCGCCAATTGCCACCTGGAACCGTCCGGTGTCGTCGGGGACGAGGACGAGGATCTGGTCGATCGCCCCGGTGCCGATCTCCAGATACTTGAAGGTCGTCCGTCCGATGTCCGCGATCAGCGCGTCACGTGCATCGCCCGAAGCGACCGCCCCGGTCTCGGGGTCGGCGTCCGACGACGCGTACCAGAGGCCCTCCATGGCAGACCCGATCCTGCCGAGCCAGTCGTTGTCATCGGTGCTGATGGCTCGTCCGGAGAGCTCGTCGCCGGCGAGACGCGCGAGGCGGGCGAGGAATTCCCGGAGGTCGCCGAGTAACCGATCGTCGGCGTCGGTGAGGAGGCCCCGCCCGGTCAGGCCGCTCTGAAGCAGCGCCGCGACCTGCGACATTCTCTCGAATGCGATCGGATCCGGTTCGACCCAGTGGCGCGGATGCAGCTCGGTCCAGTCGCCGCCGCCCTCCGCGGCGAATTCCTGCTTCGCATAGAGGATCGTGTCGTGTTTCAGCTCCGCGTACGACCCGAGGCCGGTCTGGAGGTCCTTCGCCGTCCAGGCGTCGTTGCGCATGAACGGCGGGAATGCGTCACCGTGCTCGCGCCATACCGGCTGGAGGGCCGACATCCACGCGTCGTATACGGTCGCGGCCCAGTCGTCCTCCGTGCGCACAGAGATGAGTTCGCGCATGGCCGCCATCCGATCCTCATAGTGCAGGTACCGGTCCTCGCCGGCCTGTCGTTGGATGCCGAGCGCCAGATCGGAATCGAATGTCGCGGCGACGTCGAGCGGCGACACGTACACTCGTCGTTTCGCCGGCGGCTCCTCTCCGACATTCGGCCAGGCGAGTTGGTCGAGAATGTACGAATCGATCACGAATCGCGCTCCCATGATGCGGACCGAGGCCGCCTCCGGATTGATACCGACCGGACGGGTCGCGAGCAGTTCCTCCGCGACGGTCCGCAGGAGGCCGGTGTTGGCGAGATCGTCGGTCGACCACCCGTCTCCAACGACCGATGCGGCAACGGCTGCGAGCTCGAACGGCGTGTAGTCGTCGGCCATGCCGACCATGAACGCGGTGGGTTCGTAGATGAGCCGCCAATCCTGCTCGATGACCGGGTCCGCCTGCATCGCCGAGGCAACGAGGAGGGCGAACTGCATCGACGGTTCGTCGACGACCGGAGTCTCGCCGTCCATCTCGACGACGAATGACGCTCCTTCCTGCCCGAGCAGGGACATCGCCCGGAAGTACCGTTCGAGATCCTCGTTGCGGGTGTAGTGACCCCTGGGTTTGAACAGGGTGTAATCGACACACCCGCGTGGCGACTGCGCCGGATTGCACGCGGTGAAGCCGGTGATCGGCGACGTGGTCATCCGCGCCGCTTCAGTGGCGAGGCCGACCTCCTGCCCTGCAAGCGGGCCGACCGGCCCGACGTCGAGACCGAGCAGCACCGCGGCCGCTTCGAAGAGCTGCGCCACTCGCGACGTCTGGGCCGCAAGTCCCGTGCCTTCGAACGCCGCCGCCTGGCCTCGAGCGGCGGCGACCGAGCGAATGACGAGATCATCGAGCGCGGGGAGGAGGAAGTTCTGCTCGGTGTCACGGAGCACCTTGCCAAAGGCAAGATGGAGGACGTGGTAGCCGGCATCGGTGGTCACGAAGATCGCATGGTTGTCGTAGGGCGCCTGCGCGTAGACATCCTGGAAGAGCGCCGCGTAGCCGGGTACGACGACGAAACCGTCATCGGTGAGCGCCCGTGCAACCTCGGGCCGCCCGACGAGGTACTCCGCTTCCGGTGAGATCACGACACTGTCGAGCGATGTCGGCCAAGCAGGCCCCGGATAGGTGCCCTGCTCATCCAGTGGAACGAGCGTGTACGCGGCGAACGGGCTCAGTGATCGAGGCTGCTGCTCAACGGTGAGAGTCATGTCGGCGACGGGGCCCGTGGACGTGGTCGTGGTCGAGGCAGTCGTAGTCGAGGCAGTCGTGCCCGATGTCGTCGATGTGGTCCACGGATGCGGCGTCGATGTCGACGTCGCCACGGCCGCGGGGGTTGTCGGAGCCTCGGATCCACCCGTGCATGCCGCCACGAGAAGTGCGATGACGATGGCTGCCGTGAACGTCCGCATGATGCTCCCCCGCCAGGATTGTAGAGCGACGGAACCGGTCATGAATCTCCCGGTCTTTGCAGCAGGATCGGGTCCGTTCGACCATCGCCATCGACATCCGCGCACCCGAGCGCGGCATCACGATCCAGGGTCGGAGCGATGAGAAAACCGAACCCGCGCCATCGCCACGCTCCAGACGCCATGCCACCGTCCGTCGCGTCCGAGCCGTATCCGACAGCAAGGCTCCCGTCGCATGCCACGACCCGCCGGACGGATCGGAACAGGGTTCCCGCGATCCATTCGGGCTCGAGATCCGGGGCTCGGAACACACCGAGATGGGCGCTGCGTCCCAACACGTCGGTCCATGGCCTATCGGGGAACAGCACGTTCACCGGGCTCTCCTGGTAAGGGCGGCGAAATGCCACGACGATCTCGTCTCTTCCATCACCGTCGACGTCGCCCCGAGTCGCGTCGATCACATCACCCCAGCGGAACTGTTCGAGATCCTTCGGCTCGTCCGGCACGACGGGTTCGAAACCGCGGCCGAGGCTCCACCATTCGGTGCCGAGCATCACCGCGTCACCGCCCGGGAGGTCCCACCGGTCGAAATGCACGCGTCGGTCGCGGTGCTGCACCGTCGCCACCCGGTATGCGACAACACCGTCGGCGTCGGCGAGGACCTCGAGGATCGCCCCAACCTTCGTCGCGGAATCGCCCTGGTCGAAGAGAAAGTTGCCGAGGCTCGTCGCCACGACGGTCGGTCGGGCACCATCGATCACGAAGACGGGCTGGACGACGTGTGGCCCACTCCCCCACACGACGTCGGCGCCCCAGCCGTTGAGTTTCTCGGCAAGTGCCGCCATGTACGGGTCGGTCGACGTGCGGTACTCGACCCCGCCGTGCACGGCCACCACCAGCAGATCGACCGAAGGGCGCAGCTCGGTCACCGCGGTACGGACCAACTCGTCGTCCCACGGTGCGATGCCCGCCCGATCCTCTCGTGCCGGCGTGCCCGCCCTCGTCGCGTCGAAGGCGAGAAACCCCACGCGAAGCCCTCGCACCTCCACGATGGCGGGCCGCACGGCATCGCTCAGGTTCGCCCCACCACCGACCGCCCGCATCCCGGCATCATCGATCGCTTCGATACTGTCGATCACCGATGCCCGCCCTGCGTCACCCGCATGGTTGTTTGCGACCGTCAGGACATCGAAACCCGCCGCCGCGAGCAGCCCGGCCGACTCCGGCCTCGCCTCGAGCGCGTACGGGTTGAGTGCGATGTGAGGCCGATTCGTCAGCGGCGACTCCATGTTCGCTCCGGCGACATCCACGTCCGAGAGGACGAATCGCACGTCTTCGAAGATGCCCTGCGGATCGTTGCGGACGATCCGGGAGAGACCACGGCCGAGCATGACGTCACCGACCATCGCGATGCGGACGGTGGGACGCCGTGTCGTCTCCGGCGTTGCGATCGTCGACGAGGTCGTCGACGTCACTGTGACGGCCGGCGCGGCCGGAAGCCTGGAGGTCGTGGTGGGCGGAACCGTCGGGGCCGTCGGGGCCAGAGTCTCGGGCAACGACCGGGCTTGTTCCGATGCCTGCGGCGCGCATGCGCCGATGAGCAACACTGCGACAGCGATGGCCAGAGGGAACACGACCCCGGTCGTGGTCCTCATCAGCGATCGATCTTGCCCGGCAGCAGAAACGGATATGGGCGCCGGCGGACCTTGTGATGCCACCACCGGTCCATCCGGCGAAGACGCTGCAGGAGTTCCCACATTCGAGCGTCGCTCGTGTAATAGCGCTTGACCTCATCCGCGCCGATGGGATCCGGAAGCCTCCGGTTTGCCTGCTCGAGTGCCAAAGGAATGAGCGAGACGAGCCGTTCCTTGTGGAACTGCGCGACCAGATTGAGGATCGTGGTGCGGACATCGAAATAGTCTTCGATGATCCCGACGACGAGAAAGCGCTTCACGATCCCCCGGATGGCCCAAGGCAGCGACGCCAGGAAGATATCCACGTCGATCCGGTCGACTCCCTGGTCGTCTTTCAAGAGTGGCGTCGTGATGTCGAAATAGACCAGGTCATCCCCGTCGACGGCCCAGTTCGAGATCTGCGCATCGATGCCGATCCGGGCGCCGATGGCCGCCTCGGTCTTTTCGAAGACCCGGTCGAAGAGACGGATGGCCTGTTGCTCCGTGGCCTGTCTGAGATAGACGTGCCCGACGAGTTCGGGCGGGAGCAGCGGCTGCAACAGGTACACGGCGACATCTCGACCGTCCAGCCTGAGCGTCTGATGCGACGTCGGCACGACTGAGACATCAACGGCCTGCAGCCCTCTCACGTAATCCTCGAGAAGGGCGAGATACGCTTCAACACCTTCACCGTGTCGAAAGGTCGGGAGCCGTTTCGCGACGGCCATGCCGTTGACTCCGGCCCAGGACACCACACTCGTGATCTCTCCGTACCCGACGACATCGAGTCCTTCGGCGCGTCCTGTGACGAACGCATTCTGAAATCGTCCCTCCAACACTTCCAGGTCGTCGACGCGAACAGGTTCGAGGCTCACGCGAAGATCCCTCGGACCCGAGCGATGATGTCTTCGGCCTCATCGTCTCCGAGGATCAGCGGCGGAAGGAACTGCAACACCGAGCGATCGTTCTCGGCCCACACGGCGAAGACACCGGCGTCGAAGAACATCTTGGCGGCCATCACGGCCGCATCGGGAGCCGGGAATGCCAGCCCCATCATCATCCCTCGCTGACGAAGGCTGAACGGCAGGTCGGAGAGCCCGGTCCGAAAGCGTTCGGCAAGCTCCTGGACACGGGTCAGAAAACCGGGTGCCTCGACGATGTCCAAGACCTCGAGCGCGGCTGCACATCCCGGTTCCGCCCCGCCGAACGTGGAAAGGTGCACGAACGGCAGGTCGTCGAAGAAAGAGAACACCGTGGGGCTCATCAAGGTGGCGCTGATCGGATAGATCCCCCCACTCAGCCCTTTTCCCGTGACGAGGATGTCCGGAACGACGTCGAGTTGTTGATGGCACCACATGGTTCCCGTCCGACCGAGCCCGGTCTGCACTTCATCGAGCACCAGGAGAGTGCCTCTCGATCTCGCGAGTTCTGCAACCGATGCGAAGTAGCCATCGGCTGCGATCGGCATGCCGAGGGTTGCAGGCACCGGCTCGAGGAGCACGACGGCGGTGTCGGAATCGACCTCGGCGGCGAGCGCATCGATGTCGTCGAACGGGACCTGCACGAAGCCGGGAAGGTTCGGACCGAACGGCGCGCGGTATTCGGGATCACCGGCCGCCACGGAAAGTCCCGTGTGCCCGTGGTAGCCGCCTTTCGCGGAAACGATCTTCTGACGACCGGTCACCCCTCGAGCCGCTTTGAGGGCGAGATCGATCACCTCTCCCCCTCCCACGCCAAAGATCACGCCGGACAACGCACCACCCGTCGTTGCGACGAGCCGCTGGGCGAGTCTCGCTCTCATCCCGGAAACGAGGTGATGATTCCCGATATCGAACGAGTCCATCGCAGTGCGGACGGCACCGAGGACACGTGGATTCCTGTGGCCCAGGTTGAAGACTCCACCGTTGCAGTGGCAGTTGTAGAGGCGGGTTCCGTCGTAGGCGTCCGTGAAGATCGCGCCGTCCCTGGATCCCATCACCAGACCGAGTTCCAGTTGACGATACAGGGCCACCTTCCCGGGAGAGATGTACGTGCCGTATGCGTCGTACGTCGCCTCGCCCGTCGGATACTGTCGAAAACTCATCGCACCTCCTTCGCCAGTCCAGACTACGCGACGGCCTCCTAGAGTGAAGCAAAATGAGGCGGGCCATCAGAGACAGCGTCGTCATCGTCACCGGCGCATCTTCAGGGATCGGCAGGGCGACGGCGCTCGCCCTCGGTGCCCAAGGCGCCCACGTGGCCGTTGCCGCCCGCAGAGAGACACTCCTCACAGACCTGGCGGCGGAGATCGCAGCGAGGGGAGGCCAGGCGTTCGCCGTCCCTGTCGACGTCACCGACCGTGATCAGGTCCACGGTCTCATCGAACGCACCGTGCAGCGATGGGGACACATCGATGTCGTGGTCGCGAACGCAGGGATCTGGCAGAGAAGCCCCGTAGAGGAGACCGATGATCGGATTTGGCACACCGTGATGGCCGTCGACTACTTCGGTGCGCTCAACACCGCCCTCGAGGCGCTCCCGTTCCTGGAGAACGGCGGCCAGTTGATATTCGTGAACTCCCTCGACGGCAAGAAGGGAGTGCCGCTGGAGGCCGCCTATGCGGCGGCAAAACATGCGCTTTCGGGGTTCGCCGACGTCGCCCGCCAGGAGCTCGCCGGTCGAGGCATCGCCGTGACCAGCCTGTACCCGGGGAGAGTGGACACCGCACTGATCGAAAGGCTCCAGGTTCCGGCGATCCAGAGAAAGATGCCGCCCGAGAGAGTCGCAAAGGCGATTCTCTCGGCGATCCGCCGGCCTCGTTCGGAGATCTACCTCCCGGCATTCACCGGACGTGTCCATTCGTGGCTGGGAGCACTGGCCCCGAACCTGTCGGACAGACTCACGGCGCTCCTCAACCTGCAGGGCAGAATGTAGGACGGCTCAGAACCGGGCGACGAAGCGACAGAGTTCGGCGATGACCTCGGCACGGCCACGCGCTCGGCGCGCCGGTACGGAAACACCCGAACGGGAAAGGGTCTTTCGCCTCTGGTCGGCCACCGATGGCAGATGGAACATGGGGACGGTTCAGGGGACCCGGAGCCGAGGCCTCGCCGTGTCAGGCCCCGCAACCCGAGAGAGCCGGGAGCAACTCGACCCCAATCGATCCCACACCCCTCCCGGCTCTCTCTCTCTTCGCGTTCGGCATCCGAGAAGGGCCGTTCGACCCTGGTCCTACTCCCACGGGCCTGCAAGAATCCGTCGCACCGAAAGGCGGTCCATGTTCGTCTCCTACTTCTCGCAAGTCCCCGTGCCCTTCGACGTGGCCGTCGAACGGCTCGAGCCGGTGCTCGGCGAGCTCGGCGGATGGGCCCATGAGGCGTACCGGAATGGCGAGGAACTGCGGGCAAGAATCGGAGTCGGAAAGGCTGCACCGGTGATTGCGAAGACCGTCGTACTGGAGATGGCCACCCCCGAGCGGGGACCGGACAGCCTGATCATTCCCGTCTCCTGGAGGGCGACGGGTGCGCCGATGCTCTTCCCCATGATGCGGGCAGATCTGCACTTGACGCGGGTCTCGAAGGACACGACCCAGATCAGACTCAGTGGCTCATACACAGTCCCGCTGGGATCGATCGGACAGATCTTCGACGATGCACTCCTCCATCGAATCGCAGAGGGCACGATCGAGAACTTCGTGAACCGCATCGCAGAGGCGCTGACAACGACACCACGGGAATGAGTCCCCGAGCGGAGTCAGACAGGTCGCGCAGTCCGGAAGCGACGAGCAGCCATTCTCGCCCGGCGCAGGGGCTCCGGAGTACGAAACCGACCCGTCGCGCACTTCACGATCTCCACGGCAAGGTCCGGGCCCGTTCGCCATCCGGCATGCACGCATAGGGGACGTGCCCCGACCCTGGTCCGCAACCAGTACCCGACGACCTCTCCTTCCAACGTCAGCGGCGATCTGGACCAGCGCGCATCCTGGGGCCACACCCCGGATGCCACGAGTGGACGGTGCGTAACACCAACGGTGGGAATGGCGAGCACGGCCCCGAGATGCACGGCGAGTCCACCGCGGCGAGGGTTGTCGCGACCGGTCGCGTTGACGATGAGGACGTCGGGTTTTCGTTCGAGAGCGTCCACGGCTGCTGCGAGGAGCGGCCCCTCACGGAGCGCAAGGAACCCCGGTCGGTAGGCAGCGCCCGCAGAACCCCTCACCGCTGCAACCTGAGCATGCCGCCCGCCCTGCATCGTCACGGCCGCCGCCCATCCCGGATCACCGGCAGCGCCCGCTCCCGTCCCACCTCTCGGAAAGCAGACGAAAACGCCACCGACGGACAAGTTCTCCTCCAGAGGGAAGGCACTCGGCCGTACCGAAGCGAGGCGAGTTTGCACATCGCGGAGTTCCTCGACCGTGCACGGCCAGTCCATGCATCAAGGCTATCGGGACGTCAAGGGAATCGCGACCCTGGAAGCGCCGACTACTTCTTCTCGGACTTGTAGAAGGGATCCGTCCCGGCCTGATGATCGGTGACATCGATGATCTGCCCGAGGTCCGGGATTACGTGACGAAGGATCTGCTCGATTCCCTGACGCAACGTGACCGAGGCGAGTCCGCATCCTTGGCAACCACCGAGCAGCCGCAAGTACACGTCCTGACCTTCAACGCCGACGAGCTCCGCCGCTCCACCATGCGAGGCGATCGCCGGATTCACCTGTCGCGTGATGACCTGGGCGACTTGCTCGGCCAACGATCCCTCCAGCACCCCGAACGATCCTGCATCGAAGGTCGGGCTCGCGGGTCGGTTCGGGTTCTCCATCGCCAATCCACCGGATTTCACATCCAGGAGGGCGCCATCGAGTTTGTCGAGGTCTTCACCGCGCAGAGCGAGCGCAAGCTCACCATGGCGCTCGACATGATGCGTCTGCTCCACGTCCGAGAGCGGCACGAAGCTCAGCTCGTACGCGAAATCATCACCATGCATTCCGGTCACTTCGAGCAACAGCGCCGCTTCGAGGTCACCGGCCTCCTGGTCCCGGATCTCGATGATCTTGACGCGAGCGAGGTCGGTGATCGTGAGTATCTGTGCCATCGCGCGTGACATCGTACCGGAAGCCCGACGCAAGACCGGTTCGCGCCGGCTCGCCCCGCTCGACGGGTGCCCAACACGGAGAAGCTGCGATCATGTGCCTGTGAGCACCGTGGTCGTCATCCTCCCCACCGGAACGTACCGGGCCGGCGACTTCGTCGAGGCAGGCAGATCATTGGGAGTCGATCTGATCATCGCCTCCGAGGAACGCCACGCCCTGTTGGGCGAAGGGGGATTCATCCCGATCGACTGTGCGGACCCGCGCCGATCGGCGGCGGCCATCGTCGAAGCGGGCGACCGTCACCCGATCGATGCGGTGATCCCGGTGGACGATGCCGGAGTCATGATCGCGGCGATTGCCTCCGAGGAACTCGGACTGACACACAATCCCCCCGCAGCGGTTGCCGCCACACGCAACAAGGCGATCCTGCGCAAGGTACTCGAGGAACGCGAAGTCCCACAGCCCTCCTACGAACTCGCAGCCCCGTCGAGTGACACCGTCGCACTTGCGGAAGTCGTCGGAACTCCGGTAGTGATCAAGCCCCTTTCGCTCTCTGCGAGCAGAGGTGTCATCCGGGTCGACCACCCGCTTCAGGTGCCGCCCGTGGTCGAGCGAATCCGTCGCATCCTCGCCGTCGCCGGTCAGAACCCGAACGAACCGATCCTCATCGAGCGTTACATCCCCGGCAAGGAGATCGCCCTCGAGGGGCTCCTCTTCGAAGGAGCGTTGGACGTCCTTGCCCTCTTCGACAAGCCGGAGCCGATGGAGGGCCCATACTTCGCAGAGACCATGCTCGTCACACCGTCGAGGCTCCACCCCGAAATCCTCGAGGAGGTCGAGACGGTGACCGCGCGGGCCGTCCGAGCCTTGGGCCTGCGGGAAGGTCCCATCCACGCCGAGCTTCGCGTCGACGGGAATCGGGTGGCGATCATCGAAGTCGCAGCTCGCTCGATCGGAGGACTGTGCGGGCGCTCTTTGCACTTCGGACTCCTGGGAGCGACCTTGGAGAATCTGTTGCTCAGGCATGCCCTGGGAATGCACACGAACACCCGCCGTGAAGACATCGCGTCGGGAGTGCTGATGATCCCCGTGCCGAGTGCGGGAACGTTGCAGGCGGTCAACGGACTCGGCGCAGCCAGGGCTGTGCCCCGCATCACGGAGATTGCCGTCACGATCCCCCTGGGCACGTACGTGATCCCGCTCCCCGACGGAGCACGCTATCTCGGCTTTCTCTTTGCCAAAGCCGACACTCCTCTCGAAGTCGAGACGTCCCTCGTGGCGGCCAGAAACGAACTCGAGATCGTGATCATCGCGGATTGACCGCCGACGGTCGTCGGGTTCCCGGCCCAATCGCGCAATAATGCTCCCATGCACTTCACCAGATCATCGGGCGTGCTCGCCCACCCCACGAGCCTTCCCGGCCCGCCCGGCATCGGCGACATCGGGCCTTCTGCACACGTGTGGCTCGACCAGCTGGCACGAATGGGCTGTGCGCTGTGGCAGGTTCTCCCGCTCGGCCCGACAGGCTACGCCGACTCCCCGTATCAGAGCTTCTCGAGCTTCGCCGGGAATCCCAACCTGATCAGCCCCGAGAGTCTCGTCGCCGAAGGCCTGCTCGACGAGGTGGAGATTCGGAACGCGCCCGCATTTCCCGACGATCGCGTCGACTACGGAACTGTCATCGCGTGGAAACGCGACCTGGTGAATCACGCCTTCGACAACATCGGTGGGCTGCAGGACGATTTCGAACGCTTCCGGCACGCGAATCGGCATTGGATCGCCGATTACGGCCTGTTCATGACGCTGAAAGACCTCTACGGCGGCCACTCCTGGACCTTGTGGCCTCCCTTGTTGAGGGATCGCGATCCGGCGCAGATGGAGAAGGCATCCTCGGCCTACGCGACAGAGATTCGTCGTCATGAGTTCGCTCAGTTCCTCTTCTCTCGCCAGTGGAATGTGCTTCGTCGCCGCGCGCGTTCGCTCGGCATCGGCATCATCGGAGACATTCCGATCTTCGCCGCCGGAGATTCCGCCGACGTGTGGGCGAACCGCCAACTCTTCCAACTGACGGAAGCCGGAGAGCCCGCCTTTCAGGCGGGCGTGCCACCCGACTACTTCTCCGAGACCGGCCAACTGTGGGGCAATCCTCTCTATCGCTGGGACGAACACCAACGGACCGGATTCGCGTGGTGGATCGAACGTTTTCGCGCCGTGTTTCGGCTCGTCGACATCCTCCGTATCGATCATTTCCGCGGATTCGTGAACTACTGGGAGGTGCCCGGAGGAGCACTCGATGCGGTCAAGGGAAGGTGGGTCGACGGGCCCGGAGAGGTTTTCTTCAAGACCGTCCAGCAGGAACTCGGGACGCTCCCGATCATCGCCGAAGATCTCGGCGAACTGGACCCCCGGGTGCCCGCCCTGCGCGACCTCTTGGGATTCCCCGGGATGAAAGTCTTCCAGTTCGGATTCGACACGGACCGCACCAGCGAGTTCCTCCCACACAAATACCCGCGAAACAGCGTCGCGTACACGGGAACGCATGACAACGACACGACCAGAGGCTGGTTCGAGAGCCTGGACGATGCCCGGCGCTCATTCGTCCTGGAGTATCTGGGAACCGACGACAGCGAAATCGCATGGGACATCATGTGGGCCGTCTGGAAGTCGAGATCGGTCTTCGCTCTCGCCCCGCTTCAGGACCTGCTCGATCTCCCGACAGAAGCCAGGATGAACCGCCCCGGAACCACGTCCGGCAATTGGCAGTGGCGGGCGACCCCCGGCGCGATCACCACCGAGGTGCAGCAACGCATGCAGGCGCTGAATCGCGCCACCCGACGCAAGCCGGGAAAGCGGAGAAGGAGCCGCGAATAGGCCCGGCCGGGTCGATACGGCCTGGCACGCCACTACATTGCCGGTATGACACATCCCATCACTGCAGAGGACCTCTGGACTCTTCCCCATGTCGGCGACCCGGTCGCAAACGGCGGGATTGTCGTGGTTCCCGTCACACGGTTCGATCTCGATGACAACAAGGCGACCACCGGCCTGTACCTGCTCACCGCCGACGAGCCGAGGCTGCTCACCAATCCGGAACAGGACGCGAAGTCGCCCGCCATTGCGCCGGACGGCACCCGCATCGCCTTCGTTCGCTCGGAGGGCGCCGACGAGCCGGCGCAACTCCATGTATTGCCGCTCGATGGAGGCGAGGCCGAGCGCCTCACCGACATGCCGCTCGGTGTACTCGGGCCCAAGTGGATGCCCGACGGTGAAGGCCTGCTCTTCCTCTCGCCGTTGTTCACCGAGGCGCCCACCATCGAAGGGACCCGGACACTGCGAGACCGGCGCGAGGATGCCGCCGTCAAGGCCCACGTGACCGAAGACCGCCTCTACCGCTACTGGGATCGCTGGCTGACCGACGGAAGCGTTCCGCACATCTTCTTGTTCGACTTCGCCTCGCGAGAGATCCGAGACCTCATCCCCGACTCGCAGCGGTGGTGGAGTTGGGACGAGGAAGCCGACTCCTACGATGTGTCACCGGATGGGAAGGAGATCGCCTTCTCGGCCGACACGAGCGAACCACCGCATGACCGTCCCCGCACCGCCATCTTCACAACCCCGGTCACCGCCGGAGCGACCCGCTGCCTCACTCCCGACGGCACCGGACATGAGCGTCGGCCCCGCTACAGCCCGGACGGAACCCTCATCGTCTACGGGATGCAGCGAGAAATCGACTACTACGCGGATCGAGTTCGTCTCGTGAGGTATGACCGGCGATCAGACGAACACCAGGTCCTCACGGAGGATTGGGACCGTTCCGCCTCCTCATGGGAGTTCACCGCCAAAGGAGACCTCGCACTCACCGCAGAGGACCGCGCACGGGTGAATCTGTATCGGATGCCTCCGCAGGAGATGGAACCGCGCCAGATCGCTCGAGGGGGAACCTTCGGCCGGCCGGCGTCCGGCACCGACACACTGTTCGCCACCCTCCAGGACCTCAGCCATCCGCCGGAGGTCGTGAGTGTCGACACACCCGCGTGCCGACGACTGACCCACTTCACCGAAGAGCTGATGGCAGACCTCCGATTGGGCGACGTCGAGGAGATCGGCTTCGAGGGAGGCGACGGCGACCCGATCCAGGCATTCGTCGTCTACCCGCCCGGATTCGATCCCGCTCGACGCTGGCCGCTCGTCCACATGATCCACGGAGGTCCCCACGGCGTTTTCGGGGACACGTTTCACTTCCGCTGGAACGCACAGACGTTCGCGGCACCCGGCTACGTCGTGGCATTGGTCAACTTCCACGGCTCGACTTCCTGGGGCCAGGACTTCGCGACATCGATTCAGGGGGCCTGGGGCGACCTGCCGGCACAGGACATCCTGTCCGCGACCGACCACCTCCTCGAACGGGGATTCCTCGACGAGGACCGCATGGCCATCACCGGAGGTTCGTACGGCGGCTATCTGACGACATGGCTCACGACACAGACCGACCGATTCGCATGTGCAGTCGCCCACGCGGCAGTCACCGACCTGCCCGGCATGTACGCGTCGGATGTGACGATGGGCAGGGTCCGAGCCTACGGTGCCGACTATTGGGAAGACCCTGACACCGTCGACCGATGGAGTCCCGCACACCACACCGTCGGCTGTCGGACGCCCACGCTCGTCATCGCCGGAGAGCGCGACTATCGCGTCCCGTCGACACAGGGCCTGGAACTGTATGGGATCCTGAAAGCCAAGGGGGTAGAGGCTCGCCTCGTCTACTACCCCGACGAAAACCACTGGATCCTCAAGCCGCAGAACTCGCTGCATTGGTACCGAGAGGTCCACGCATGGCTTGCCCGTCATCTCGACAGAGTCTCAACCAACAGTTGAGACTCCGCTCGACCCTCTTGGACTGTCGACAAACTCCCAGGTCAGCGTGTTCTTACGCGCAGAATGCGCGTAAGACGATTTTGTCATTCGCTTCAACCATACGTTTAGGGTGAGGCTCCTCCCCTATCCTGAACAGATGAGCGACACGGCAATCATCATCTCCGGAGGTGGCGAAGTCCCGGCGGCGGTCGCGGACGGCCTTCCCACGGACGCCTACGTGATCGCTGCGGATTCCGGACTGGATCTGGCAGCGGCACTCGGCATCCGGGTCGATGTGGTGATCGGAGATCTTGATTCCGTGTCGGCAACGGTGCTCGAAGCCGCGAAGCGTCGAGGCACCCGGGTTCGACGCCACCCGGTTGACAAGGACGCCACGGATCTCGAGCTGGCGATGACGCATGCGCGCGAGAAGGGGGTCTCTTCGGTCATCGTGATCGGTGGGCACGGTGGCCGTATGGACCACTTCCTGGCCAACGCGTCACTCCTCGCCGCACAGACGGGTCTCGACGTGGAGTGGCGGACCGCAACGAGCAGGGCGCATCGAGTCAACGGGACGCTACGCCTCCACGGTTCGCCGGGAGAGATGATCAGCCTGCTGGCATTCGGTGGACCGGCCAAAGGTGTCCGGACATCCGGTCTTCGATGGCCACTGCACGGCGAAGACCTCCAACCCGACGGCACTCGAGGGATGTCGAACCGGTTCGTCGAGGAGCAGGCGGAAATCGTGGTCGCCGACGGCAACCTGCTCGTCGTCCTCCCCGAAAGATGAGCAAGAACCACTTTCCCCATTGATAGTTCGCCTCAGTCTGATAGGTTCAGGGCAGCGAGAGGAGGGCTGGTTTGAGACGCCTGTGGAGGCTGCTTCTTGCAGGATCGCTGATCGCAGCCGTGCTGCTGCTCCCGGCAACCGCAAACGCCGCCATCAGCGGTGGCTGTACCGGGTCCGCCGTGATCGACGGGATCACCTACGGACCCGACAACGACACGCCGGACAACCCCATCGTCGTTCCCATCGACAAGGACGGAGTGGTCGCCACGTGGGAGGGGTCGGTGAGCTTCCTGAACACGAACCACCATGGGAACCTCGATATCGTGGTCGGTCCGTGGACGATCAAGATCGCCGATTGGGGGCATCCGAACAGCGGAGACAAGCGATCGGCGAACGGTACCTACAGCCTGGATGAGTTCAAGGCACAGTTTCCGGTGCCGGTGTCACTCATTCCGCGTGGGATCTACGAGGTTTCGGGCTTTCACCAGGCCGACGGGGGACGCTGTGATGGACACGTGATGGTCAAGATCGATGGATCTCCGCTCTCGAACCCGCTCGGTATCGCTGTGGTGGCGGGCACGTTCCTGACCGGGCTCGCACTGCTCGGAGCTGCCTTCAAGGGGAAGACCCGATGAGAGGCAAACCGATTCTCGGGTTCATTGCCGGTCTCTTCTTCGGATTCTTCGTCGCACTGTTGCTTCAGCAGTTCGGCATTGCGCCCCTCACGACGACGACGCTGATCGGCCTGCCGATCGCAGGCATCGTGCTCGGCATGCTCCTTGCCGCATGGGCGCCGTTCGGAAGGCGACGCTGAGCAGGAGGAGTCACCGGATCGAAGCGTTGGTGAGCACCACCTCGGCCGTTTCTTTCACGGATGCCCGCAGGATGACGCGATCGTCCTGTCGCCACAGGGAGGTCAGGATCGTCTGACCCGGTAGTACCGGTCTGGAAAAACGCGCACGATAGGCGTGGACCCTCGCCACATCGCCGTCGAACATGCCGTCGACCGCTGCCTTGCACACGATCCCGTAGGTGCACAGCCCGTGCAGGATCGGTCGGGAGAACCCCGCCATGGCGGCGACGGCCGGGTCTGCATGCAACGGATTCTTATCTCCATTCAACCGATAGAGCAGTGCCTGCTGTTCCAGCGTCGGCGACTCCACCACCAGATCGGGTTCCCGATCGGGAGCAATGTCACCGGGGCGAGGACCCGGCGCACCGCCGAACCCCCCTTCGCCACGAAGGTACAGTCCTGCTCTGGCCGTGTAGAGCATATCCCCGCTCGCGTCCCTCCCTACGACTTCGATGACGACGAGAGCCCCTTTGCCTTTGTCCCAGATCTCGGCGATCCGCCCTGCCTGTGTGACGGTCGCCGATGTGGGCAACGCCCGGTGTGTGACCACTTCTTGATCACCGTGGACGAGCAGAATCGGGTTGAACGTCAGCCCCTCCACCATGCCGATGCCGAATATCGAGGACATCGCGGGGATGGTGACGAACGAGGGCAGCACCTTCAGGTCGGCCTCGTAGGCATATTGGAGCTCGTTCGGGTCGGTTGCCGGAACACCCGCGCCGACGCCGATCTGATACAGGATCACCCTGTCCTCATCCCAGGATTCGGCTGTTTCGGGAAGCGAGGCGCCCAGGACCCGATCGACGTCAATCGGCATCGTCTTCCTCTTGCAGCGACCGCAGCAGCAACGCGATCTCCTCCGAGATCTGCCCGAGAATCTGGAATCCGTCGGTGTCACGAATCTCGTCGAGGTGGGTGACGATCTCCTCGACACTCGGGACGACACCGGCACCTGCGAACCATCCGTTCGTCGCTCCGATGAAGAACCGCGCGTAGCGGCCCCCACCGGCCGAGAAGATCTCGTGAGTGAACGCGCATTCCTCCGACGCCAGATAGACGACCATCGTCGCGACCTGTTCCGGGTCTATGAACTTGGCGAGATCCCCGAGAAGATCCTCGGTCATCCGTGTTCTCGCCAGTGGGGCGATCACATTCGACTTGATGTTGTACTTGGCCCCCTCGATCGCCAGTACGTTCGAAAGACCAACGAGGCCCATCTTGGCGGAGCCGTAGTTCGACTGGCCGAAGTTTCCGAGAATGCCGGCATTCGACGACGTGAAGACGAGTCGTCCATAGCCGTGCTCTCTCATCACCCTGAATGCAGGCTGGGTGACATAGAACGCTCCTTCGAGGTGCACGGCCAGGACTGCCTTCAGGTCGGGCGTCTCCAACTTCGCGAAGCTCTTGTCCCTGAGAATGCCCGCATTGTTGATGACGATGTCGACCGTTCCGTACTCGTCGAGAGCCGTCTGGACGATTGCGGCTCCTCCTTCAGGAGTTGCCACGGACTCGTAGTTCGCGACGGCCTCACCGCCGGCCGCTTCGATCTCCTCGACGACACCGTCGGCCGGCGCAGCCCCGCCTCCGACGCCATCCACGGCTCCGCCGAGGTCGTTGACGACCACGCGGGCACCACGACGGGCGAGTTCGAGCGCGTAGGCTCTGCCAAGTCCTCCTCCGGCACCGGTGACGATGGCCACCCGCCGATCGAACACGATATCCGACATGGTCTCCTCCTCGCGGTCGTTTTCCTCAACAGTACGAACGCAGGAGCAAGCCGTCAAAGCTCGATGATCAGGCCCTCGTTCGGGCGCAACTCGTGCTGCAGGCTCCACCCGTCGCGATCGAGGCCGGTGGAGAGCAGCACCGTGCCTTCTACGTTCACCGTGCGGGGCTCGGCCTCGAAGTTCAGTGCGACGATGAACCGGTCGGGGCCCAGCGAGCGCTCGTACACGAAGCATCCTGGCGGCGCGTCGAGTGATCGATATGCGCCGGCTCTGAGCGCCGGTGTGCGCCTACGAAGCCTGAGCAGTCCCTGATAGAGCCCAAGGATCGAAGTGGCACCCTGCACCGCAACGCTGCGCAGCCGGCTTCCCTCCGCCACGGGAAGCCACGGAACGCCGTCGGTGAAGCCTGCGTGCGGGCTCGTATCCCATTCCATGGGTGTTCTGCACCCGTCCCGTCCCATCCCGGGCATTCGCCTCCCCCACGGGTCCTGCTGCAACTCCGGGGGGATGTCGGCCTGCTCCATGCCGAGCTCGTCGCCGTAGTAGAGCGTCGGCGTCCCACGCAGCGTCAGCAGCAGCATCGCTGCCACCCTTGCCCGGTCGGATCCGAGCCGAGTGGCGAGGCGTGTCGTATCGTGGTTCCCGAGGACGTAGTTGGGCCAGGCTCCCGGCGGGACGGAGGCGTCGCACGCGTCGACCAGACGTCGGATGACCCCGGCATTCCATGGAGCATGCAGCAGCGTGAAGTTGAATGGCATGTGCAGTTCGTCGAGATGACGGCCGTAGTACGAGGCCCAGCGTCCCCAATCGGGTTCGTGGATCTCGCCGATGGAGAACCTCGGAGGATCGTAGGAGTCGAGGACCGAGCGAATCTTCCTGAACTCCGCGTGGACGTCGTCGTGGGCTCTGCTTCGCAGCGGCTCGTCGGTCGGCGGTTGGGGATCGTCACGGAGTCCAGGATCCTTCATGATGAAGGCGACGACATCCATCCGAAAGCCGTCGACACCGCGATCGAGCCAGAACCGAAGCGTGTCGAGCATCGCCGCTTCGACCGCAGGGTTCCGCCAGTTGAGATCGGGCTGCTCCGCCAGAAACGAGTGCAGATAGTACTGGTGCGTGTTCTCGTCCCATTCCCACGCCGGACCGCCGAAGACGCTCTGCCAGTTGTTGGGCGGCGATCCATCGGGGTTCGGGTCGGCCCAGACGTACCAGTTGCGCTTCGGATCGTCCCGGGAAGATCGTGACGCCTCGAACCACGGGTGCCGATCCGATGTGTGGTTCGGCACCCAGTCGATGATCACCTTCAGTTCCCGCGCGTGTGCTTCGGCGAGGAGCCTGTCGAAGTCGTCGAGCGTTCCGAAGATCGGATCGACGTTGCAGTACTCGGAGACGTCGTACCCGAAATCGGCCATCGGTGACGGATAGAACGGCGACAGCCAGATCGCATCGACACCAAGGGTGTCGCTCAAGTAATCGAGACGCCGGCGGATACCTTCCAGGTCGCCGATCCCGTCGCCGTCGGAGTCCTGGAAGGATCGCGGGTAGATCTGGTAGATGACACCCGTCTGCCACCAGGGCCCCTTCATCGTCGCCTCGTCATGCTGCGGGACGATCATCTCGGACACGGCCCTTGCGGTGGGGGCCGACGTGTGAGAACAATGACCGGTTCAGATTGCGGACAAACCGCCTACTGTGCCGGTCCCGTCGGTCCAAGCGTGCGTAGACCGCCATCTTCACCACGTCCGTCACGAATGCGAAGAGGATCGCGTACCCCCAGATCAGGCCGATCGCTCCCCACGAGATCGGCGTCACGAGGCCGAACCCGTAGGCGACGAGCAGTGTGGCCGCCAGTTTCGTCGCGATCGCCGACCAAATGACGATCGGCGCAGGATACGGCTTCTTCAACCAGAAGCCCCTCGTCCGGGCCACGAAGAGCGCCAGGTGACCGGCGACCGCCATCTTGAGGAACACGAATGTCTGTACCTGACCCGTATCCAACTTCAGCCACTTGAGTGCGAGCAGCAACATCAGGAAGCTCCCCGTCATCCCGACCATGCCCATGGCGCTGGCGACGGAGATGACGCGACGCATGTTCCACCTGACCGGATTCGGAGCGACATCGGTGTGGTCGTAGGCGATCGTCATGATCGGAACGTCGTTGAAGAACGCGAGGAGAATGATCATGATCGCGGTGATCGGATAGAAATCGAACGCGATCATCGTCGCGACCACGAACACCATGATGCGAACCGTCTCGCTGATCCGATAGATCGCATACGAGTTCATGCGCTCGAAGATACGCCTGGCCTCTTCGATCGCCTTGCCGATCACCGACAGGCCCGGCGCCGTCAAGACGAGGGCTGCGGCGGCCCTTGCCGCTGCGGTTGCGCCGGACACGGCGATACCCACCTCGGCTTGTTCGAGGGCGGGGGCGTCGTTCACCCCGTCGCCCGTCATGCCGACCAGATGTCCTCGTTGTTGAAGCGCCTTGACGATGCCGTACTTGTGCTCGGGAAAGACCTGTGCGAACCCATCCGCCTCCTCGATCGCCCGTGCCGTCTTCTCGCTGATGTGCTCCACACCGCCCTCGAGCAGCTCGTCCGCAACGAGGATGTTCTGTCCCAGATGCAGCTCGCGGGAGATCTCACGCGCGATGGAGAGGTTGTCGCCCGTCACCATCTTCACGGCAACGCCCTCCTGCCTCACCTTCTGGATCGTGGCGGCCGAATCTTCACGCGGGGGATCGGAGAGCGGGAGAAGACCGAGGAACTCCCACATGTCGCCATCGGTGCTTCTTGCCACGCCCAACGTCCGATATCCCTTGCCGGCCAGCTCATCGATCTGCCCCTGTACCGTCCTCTGCGCCTCTTCGTCGAGGTGGCAGAGACTCAGGATCACCTGTGGCGCCCCCTTGGTCACCTTGAACGACCGGCCGGACCCGTCCCTGATCGTCGCCTCGGTGCGCTTGCCGATCGGATCGAAAGGCATGAACGCCTGCTGCGTGTATTCCTTCAAGACACCTGGATCCTTCAGTCCACCGATGACTGCCATGTCGATCGGGTCCTGGTTGTCCGTCTCGGAGGCCAGAGCACCGGCAAGGGCCAGCTCGGTCTCATCATGCCCATCCGCAACGAGTGGGTCGCCCAGTGTCAAGACGTTCTGGGTCAGTGTGCCCGTCTTGTCGGAACACAGGATGTCGATGCCGGCCATCTCCTCGAGCGACTGCAACCGGGTGACGATGGCCTTCATCTTGGAGAGCGCCATTGCTCCAACGGCCATCGTCACCGAGAGCACGGCAGGCATGGCGACCGGGATCGAAGCCACCGTCAGGATCAACGCGAACTGGACGAGTTGGATGACGTCCGATCCTCGAAACAGCTGGACCACGAGCAGTATCGCGACGAGCACGATGCTGACATAGATGAGGAAGTCACCGATCTGGAGCACGGCTTTCTGGAAGTGTGAGACGGCCCCTGCCTCTTCGACGAGCGCGGCGGTCTTGCCGAAGTAGGTCCCTGTCCCCGTGGCAACCACCAGGGCGATCATCTCCCCTTGCTTCGCAACAGAGCCGGAGTAGGCGACGTCACCAGGCTTCTTCGTGACAGGAAGGGACTCGCCGGTCAGGGCCGACTGGTCGACGCTGAGATACTGCCCATCGAGCAGCTTCACATCCGCAGGGATGATGTCCCCCAGTCTGAGCCGCACGATGTCGCCTGGTACGAGCACTTCGGCGCGGACCTGACTCCATGTCCCGTCTCGTTTGACCTGCGCCTGGAGAGCGAGCTCCTGTTTGAGGGCTGCGACCGCATCTTCGGCCTTGTGCTGCTGCCAGAATCCCACCACCGCGTTGAAGAGCAGCAAGATCACGATGATCACAAAATCGGTCACATGGCGGACGAGAGCGGACAGGACGGCGGCGATCTCGATCATCCACGGAATCGGCCCCCAGAAGTACGATAAGAACTGAAGGAGCGGGCTGACCTTCTTCTCCGGCAGGGCATTCGGTCCATACTCCTCGAGACGCTGCTGCGCCTCGGATGAGGTGAGACCGTCGGAGCCGGTCGACAGGGCCTGAAACAGCGCGTCGGGCTGCTCCTTCTCCGCATCGTTGATACTCAGCGCCATACGGACCTCCACCTTGCTGCTTGCATCACGGTTTCCTGCGTCGACAGAATACGACCTGCGCCGCGCGAAGCGCATCGATCTCCTCGCTCCGGAAACCGAACGATTCCAGCACGTCGTCCGTGTCCTGACCCGGTTTCGGGACCGGCCCGGGGATGCCGACGGCGGTGCGGCTGAATCGAGGCGCGGGAGCCGGCTGAACCCTGCCTTCCACCTCGACGAATGTGCGTCTCGCACGGTTGTGCGGGTGTGTTGGCGCCTCGTCGAGCGAAAGCACCGGTGCCACACACGCGTCTGCGTTTTCGAAGACGCCGGCCCATTCGGCTCGCGTCCTCTTGGCGAAGGTCCGTTGGAACAACTCCCTCATCCGAGGCCACTGTGACCGGTCGTACTGATTCGGGACAGAATCGGCATCGAGGCCGAGCCGGTCGAGCAGCACACCGAAGAACTTCGGTTCGAGTGCACCGACGGCCACATACTTGCCGTCTGACGTCTCGTACGTACCGTAGAACGGTGCACCTCCGTCGAGCAGGTTGTCGCCGCGATGCTGCGACCACAAGCCTGCCGACAGCATGCTGTGGACGAACGTCGTGAGTAGCGCCGAGCCGTCGACCATTGCCGCATCGATCACTTGCCCCTGACCGCTCCGGGCTGCTTCGAGAAGGCCTGCGAGCATGCCGACGGCCAACAGCATCCCGCCGCCACCGAAGTCGCCGAGCAGGTTGAGCGGCACGACGGGAGGTCCCCCGGCAAGCCCGATCGGATGCAGAGCACCCGAGAGCGCGATGTAGTCGATGTCATGACCGGCGACCGTTGCCAACGGTCCCTCCTGGCCAAAGCCGGTCATGCGGCCGTAGACGAGCTGCGCGTTCCGGTCCAGGCATGCCTCCGGTCCGATTCCGAGACGTTCGGCGACACCGGGACGAAAGCCCTCGATCAGACCGTCGGACTGCTCGACGAGCCTGAGGATGAGACCTGCGGCTTCGGGATGCTTGAGGTCGACGGCGATCGAGGATCGCCCCCGGTGCAGAAGCTCGGGATACGGCTGCGGATCGGGCCTTTCGACGCGCACGACGTTCGCTCCCAGATCGGAGAGCATCATGCCGCAGAAAGGACCCGGTCCGATCGAACCGATCTCGACGATCGTCACACCGTGGAGCGGGCCCATCAGCGGGGGCCGAGTCTGGCTGCCGCGTCGAGGCGGATCACTTCGCCATTGAGTAGAGGATTCTCGGCGATGGCAACGACCAGCCCGCCGAGGTCCTCCGGGGTGCCCAGCCGCTTCGGAAACACATGAAGCTTCGTGAGCGCATTCCTGATCTGCTCGTTCACCCCACCGAGCATCGGGGTGTCCATGATGCCGGGTGCAATCGTCATGACCCTGATGCCCAGCGAGGCGAGGTCACGGGCGAGTGGCAACGTGAGCGACACGATGCCACCTTTCGAAGCCGAGTATGCGGCCTGACCGACCTGGCCTTCGAAGGCTGCGATCGAGGCGACGTTGACGATCAGTCCTCGTTCGCCCTCCTCGTTCGGATCATTGGCGCGCATCGCCGCCGCAGCCTGACGGGTGACGTCGAAGAGCCCGATCAGGTTGACGTCGATGACCGCCCGAAACCGGTCGAGAGGAAACATGGACCCATCGCGTGCCACGACGCGATGCCCGGCGATGATCCCCGCAGCGTTCACGCAGATGTCGACGCGTCCGAACGTTTGGACGACGGCCCCGACCGCGGCCTCGACAGAGCCCGTGTCGGTGACGTCGACGGGGATGAAGACCGCATCCGAGCCGAGGTCGTGTGCGACCTCGGACCCTTTCGAGGAGGGCAGGTCCAGGAGCGCGACCCTCGCTCCCCTTTCGAGCAGCTTCCTCGCCGCCCCGCCGCCGAGCCCACCGGCACCACCGGTAACCAGCGCGACCGCTCCTTCGATCTGCATCTCAACCACCTCCTGACGTTGCTTGTACCTCGCGCACATACGCGACCACACGATCGACCTGCTCATCGGTGAGCGAAGATCCGAACGACGGCATTCGTCCCAACCCGTGCTCGATGGTGAACCGATAGAACTCATCGGTCATGTCCACAACATCCGAGCCGGGCCCGAGCGCAGGTCCGAACCCGCCACCCAGGTCGTCGCCATGGCACGAGGCGCAGAACGCTCCGTACACCTGCCGGCCGGTCGCATCCGGCGGCAGACGGCCGCCGGAGCATGCGGTCACGACGAACAGGAACAAGATCAGCGCGACAAACTTCTGCACAATGTGCGAGCCTACATCGGGAACCTGATTGAGCCGTAATGTCGTCTCATCACTGAAAGGAGTGCCTCATGCGCCGTATCCTGATCGGAGTAGTCGCAGTCTCGCTGCTGCTGAGCGCGTGCACGCCGAACGTGACCGTCACGAATGCTTCGGCCACCGCGCCGGAAGGAATTCAAGTCACCGGACAAGGCAAGGTGGGCGGGACGCCCGACACGCTCACGATCGACCTGGGAGTGAGCGTCCGCGGCGACACCGTCACCGAAGCCGTACAAGACGCGGCCGTTCTGGCCGACCGGCTCATCGCTGCGCTCGAGAATGGCGGCATCGCCGAGCAAGACATCCAGACCGTCAACTACTCGATCTTCCCCGAGTACGACTACCGAAACGACACCCGCAAGCTGCTGGGCTACAGGGTGACGAACACCGTCTCGGCCAAGATCCGGGACATCGCAACCGCCGGCTCCGTCATCGACGCCGCGACCGCCGCCGGTGGGGACGCCGTGCAGGTCTCCGGGGTGCAGTTCTCGCTCGAAGACAATGAATCTCTGCTCAAGGCAGCCAGAGAACGGGCCTGGAAGGACGCACAGGCCAAGGCAGAACAACTCGCTGCGTTGTCCGGGGTGACGCTCGGACCTCCAACGTCGATCAGCGAAACGTTGACAACTCCCCCTGCCCCGGTGTTCCGGGCTGCAAGTGACATCGAAACGGCGGCAACGCCCATCCAGCCGGGATCGCAGACGGTCACGGTGACGTTGAGCGTCGAGTTCTCGATCTCGAGTTGAGATCAACCGAAGACGGCCACGCCGGCGACTGTGAGCAGTGACACGGTGACGCCCGCGATCACCACCCCGACCGCAATGAGCAAGGTCGCTTTGCGGCGCTCCACCCCAAACACGAACGCGGCCAGCGCACCGCTCCACGCCCCCGTGATCGGCAGAGGGATGGCTACGAAGGTCACCAAGGCAAGCTCGCGCAGGCGGTCGAAGCGCGCCGTGTGACGCCGCCGCGTGTGGGCGAAGAGACGGTCGAGAATCCGGTGCAACCAGCCCCAATGGTCCTCCGCCCATTCGGTGACCGGCCCGAGGAATACCAGGATGAACGGGACGGGAATGATGTTGCCGATCACCGACCAGACGAACGCCTGGGCCACCGGCATGTCGAACGCCTGCACGGCGAACGGGATGGAGAAGCGAAGTTCGGAGACCGGCAGCGCCGCCAGCAGAAGCACCGCCAGCGGCTCGGGAAAGTGGCGGACGAGCGACTCGAGTGCTTCCTGCATGGACGCAGTATTACGCCCTGCCGGCCTTTTGACACGTTTGCGCAGGAATCACTACGATCAGATCGTCGGGTGTCACCCGCACCCGGCACCCAACAAGCGCATTGGGCTGCGGGCATGGACTCCCTGGCGCCTGCCCGACACAACGGCCCTCTGCGGCTCTTCGCAAGGAGAGCAACGAGGCTCCGGCTCTACCCCCTTGCCGGAGCCTCGCCCTATCCGGATCCGATCCGGATCCAAAGGGAATCAGACCGAGAAGCGGACCACGATCACGTCGCCCTCGTGCATCACGTAGTCCTTGCCCTCGACACGTACGACACCGGCATGCTTGGCAGCGTCCCATCCGCCGGCGGCAACGACATCGGCGATCGGGGCGATCTCCGCTCGGATGAATCCCCGTTCGAGATCGGAGTGGATCTTGCCCGCAGCTTCGGGTGCCTTGGCTCCTGCTCGCACCGTCCAGGCGTGCGACTCCTTGGGACCAACCGTGTAGAACGTCAGCAGCCCGAGCGCGCCGTAGGCGGCCCGCACCATCTCCGCGAGGGCGCCTTCACCCATTCCGAGACCCTCGAAGATCTCTCTCCGATCCTCCGGATCCATCCGGGCCGCCTCGGCTTCGATCCGTGCGGAAAGAGTGACGACCGTGTCGCCCTCGGGTACCAGCGCCGAGACACCTCGGACGAGAGCCTCGGAATCAGGTTCCTCCTCGCCGACGTTCACGACCCACACCGCCGGACGCAGCGTCAACGGGGCAAGATCCCTGAACGCATCGCGGTGGGCGTCGGACCATTCTCCGGCGCGCAGCGGCCTCCCGTCGCCGAGGAACTCCGACGCCTCGGCGATCGCCGCGGCGGCACGTTTCTTGGTGGCGTCCGCAGAAGCTTCCTTGGCGATACGGGGTCGGCGCCGCTCGAACACGTCCGCGTCGGCCATCGTCAGCTCGAGCAGGAGTTCCTCCGCCTGTGCGGCGGCATCGGTACCGGATTCATCGGACGGTACTCCCTCGTCGTCGAAGGCCCGCAACACCATGACCAGCCCCTCCATCTCCCGCAGCCTTCCGAGGAACTGCGATCCGAGACCGGTGCCGTGCGCCCCCATGGCCGGAAGATCGAGGAGCTCCAGCACGGCGTGCACGATCTTCTTCGAATTCTCGATCTCGGCGGCCGCCTCCAGGGCCGGGTCGGGGATCGAGGCGACGCCGATGTTTGGAGATACCGTCGAGAACGGATGGGGAGCGGTGGGCGCATCGAGTCCCGTGAGCGCGTTGAACAGCTCCGTCTTGCCGACGTTCGGAAACCCGACGATACCGAGGCGTGCCATGTCCGTGCACTGTAGCTTTGGTCCCGTCAACCCAAACCGTCGGACTACGGTGGATCCAAGGAGGTGTGATGAGAGTTTCGGTGATCGGAGCGGGTTCCTGGGGAACGACCGTCGCAGCCCTCACCGCCCGTGAACATCCGACGTACCTCTGGGCCCGGCGCCCCGAACTTGCGGAGGCGATCGCCACGACGGGCGAGAACCCGGACTATCTCCCGGGGCACAGGCTTCCGTACGGTCTTCACGCCACCAGCGATCTCTCCGAAGCCATCGACGGCACGGAGGTGATCGTCATGGCAGTGCCCTCACACGGATACCGGACCGTCATCGAGGCCATGGCAGGACAGATCCTTGCGGACACGCCGCTTCTCAGCCTGGCCAAAGGGATCGAGCAGGGCACCCTGCTGCGCATGACGGAAGTGACCAACCAAGTGCTCCAAGATCACGATCCGACACGCGTCGGTGTGCTCACCGGCCCGAATCTGGCCGCCGAGGTGATGGATGGGCAGCCGGCGGCGACGGTGATCGCCATGAGGGACGGAGAGCTTGCCCGGCGGCTCCAAGGTCTGTTCATGGGCCCTACGTTTCGGGTCTATACCAACGATGACGTGGTCGGCTGTGAGACCGCAGGCGCGCTCAAGAACGTGATGGCGATCGCTGCCGGTATGTCCGAAGGTCTCGGGTTCGGCGACAACAGCTTGGCGACACTGGTGACACGAGCCCTCGCCGAGCTGACACGACTCGGTTCGGCCATGGGAGGACGGCCGAGGACCTTCGCAGGGCTGGCCGGCATGGGCGATCTGATCGCCACGTGTGTTTCCGCAAAGAGCCGGAATCATCGGGTCGGTGTGCAGCTCGGTCGAGGGCACAAGATCGACGACATCATCGCCGAGATGAACATGGTCGCCGAAGGGGTCAAGACCACGAGGGCCGTGCTGGACCTTGCGAGCCGGTATGGCGTCGAGATGCCGATCGCCACCCAGGTGGGTCGGGTGCTCTACGAGGGAGAGGGCCCGCGAGAGGCGGTACTCAACCTGATGACACGAGCGGCGAAGGCCGAGAACCAGCAGGACTAGCGAGATGCCACCCGCAGCGCCCGGTACAGCAACTGCTGGTCGCCCAGCCGCCGGCGCAACTCCCGTTCCAGACCGCCGATCGGATACAGGTTCTGGGGAGCCCGCGGATCCTTGTGGGCAACCGAGGCGAATCGCGGGAGGGTCGCCGATACCCGATTCGCCAGTCGCCGGGCAGAGGCGACGTCCTGATCGGCACTCGCCTCACAGCGGACGATCCCGCCGAGAGGAGCATCCCCGCCGCCGGGGAGACGCGTGTACCACGAGTACCGACTCCACGAGGTCGTGGCCAGGAACAGCGGTGTCCGCTGCCCGGGCCGGAGCCGGGTCAGCACCGTCTGCAAAGCCGCAGGAAGGTACTGCACCCTGTGCGTCTTGACATACCCGACGCCTCCGGCCACGTGCTGACGCCCGGTGAGCGGGCCGTCGGTGATGACCAGTTCGCCGGCGAGAAGGCGGCCCGCCACCTCGCGTTCCAGTTCACCCATCCGCTGCTGAAGGCCCAGCCACAGCTCCTCCGGGGACGTTCCGGCGGTCGCACACACGCCGTATGTCCCATGCTTCGTCACCACGGCCTCGGCTCCCGGAGCGGAGGTGAACAATCCCCGCCGCACTTCGGCGTCGACGAGCTTCGCCTCCCCGTCGCAACGAACCGCTCCCGCCGCGTAGGTGGCACAGAGACCCGATAGGGGAGCGCCGTCCTCCTGCCCTATCCACACATTGGCATCGACCCGCCGCACACCATCGATGAACAGCACCGACCGGGCCGGATCGACGTCGGGTTCGAGCGGAGCCCAGTCGGCCGCCGGCACCTCGATATCGACGTCGGGGACGATCGTCGCCTCGGCCAGATCCGTTGCCACGGGTGTGCCGTATTCGGGCGCCCACGGCTCGACGGAGAACCTCATGCGTCGATCCGTTCCACGTGGGCTCCGCCGGCGTCCTTGGTGACCAGGAAGCGGGTCGGCACCTGTTCGGCCAGGTCCTCGACGTGGCTGATCAGACCGACCGTTCTCCCCGTGGCCCCGAGCTCGTGCACCACACCGGCGACCACGTCGAGGGTCTCCTGATCGAGCGTCCCGAATCCCTCGTCGAGGAAGATGGATTCGAGCCGTGCATTGCCGCTCAGGGACATCGCGGCGAGTTGCTCGGAGAGTGACAGCGCCAATGCGAGCGAGACGAGGAACGTCTCGCCTCCCGAGAGGGTCTTCACGGAACGGCGTCCGTCGGCGTTGCGGTGGTCGATGACGGTGAATCCACGGCCTTCGGCTTCGAGCGAATAGGCACCCGAGGACAGCTCATGGAGGAGTCGGTTCGCACCGACCGTGAGATCCACGAGGGCCTCCTCCAGAAGCCAGGCTTCGAACCGGTTGGACCGAAGGTGCTGTTCGAGCGCGCCTGCGACCGTGGCGACTCGCCGCTGCTCTTTCGCCTCGACGGTGAGTTTCGCCGCCTGGGCACGTTCGGCACGGAGCCTGTCCAGACCGAGTTTGGCGGTGGCGATCGCATCGACGCAGACGTCGCGGATGGGACGGTCGCCGACAGAGAGCCCGGCTTCCTCGACGATGGCGACGAGGGCGCGGCGGTGCTCATCGAGCTCCTGCTCCGCCGCCGTGACCTTCCCTGCGGCCTCCCTGGCGGTCCGGGTCCGCAGATCCGACGCGTGCCGTGCCCATGTGACCAGCTCGGTCCAGTCGGCGAGGAGATCATCCCGGCGAGGTGCCGGCGGTCCGAGGGCGGCGACCCGATCCCGGGCCGTGTCGAAGCGTCGGCGCGCATCCTGCACGGCCTCGTCGAGACGCCTGGTTCGCTCGTCGAGCGAGCCGAGGCTCTCCACCGCCGCCTGCTCTGCTGCGCGCGCTGCTCTCAGCTCGTCTTGTGCGGCAGTCACGCGCCTGCGGAGGTCCGCGACCTCCTCCTCGTCGGGCCGGCCGGTGATCCGCTCGCGCAGATCTTCGACCTCCCGGGCGGCTACGGCTTCCTGAGCCGTCAGCGCTTCGAGCTTCGCCGTGAGGCTCGCATGGAGACGTTGCGCGCCAAGGTGCGCCTGTTCTGCGTCGTGCAGCGTGGTGAGCGCCCCCTCGAGGTCTGCCGGCGTCTCTCGGTGCGGGATCGCCTCCACTGTCCTGTTGCAGACGGGGCAGGGTTCGCCCGTCCGTAGGGTCGTGGCGAGCTCGTGTGCCGTGTGCGCCCGCCGGAGTGCCGCGGCCGACGCCTTGGCGTCTTTCAACGCGGCTTGTGCGGTCTCGAGCCTCTTGGCTGCCTTCACCACGCCGGTACGCGCCTCCGCACTTCGAGCGACGAGCTGGGCGAGCCGCCGTTCGGCGCGTGCGAATGCCTGATGCGCCTCACCGAGCTTTTCGAGGTCGGCGAGTTCGGGAAATGTCTCGAGATGCTTCTCGACCTGTCGGCACTTCTCTCTGACGACGTTCAGGGCTTCTTCGGCCTTGTTGCGTTCCTGCCTGACAGTGACGGTCTTGGAGGCGAGTTCATCGAGACCACCGGGAGCTTCGAGACCCTCGAGAAGGTCGAGTTCGGCCTGGGCCGCCTTGGCCTGGCGCGCCCATGCCCCGGCGTCGGTTTGCAGTGTGACGATCTTCTCGGTTGCCTGTTCGACGACCTTCAAGAGCGCTTCGAGGTCGCCGACCCGTCCGACCGCGTCGGCCTCGGCTTCGTCGGTTGCGCCGGCCAGTTCGGCAATCCGGGCTTCGAGCATGGCGGCCTTCTGTCGTGTTGCGATCTTCCTGTCTCGTGCGCGCTCTCGTACCCGCTCGTAGACACCGAGGTCGAGGAGCTCTCGGAGGAGCTTCTGACGATCCGTCGGTTTGTCGTGAAGGAAGGCGGAGAATCTGCCTTGGGGCAGGACGACGCTCTTGACGAAGTGGTCGTAGGAGAGGCCGAGGAGCCCTTGAACGGCGTCGGTGACCTCATCGGCACCCGAGGCGACCACGGTTCCGTCGCGTTCCAGCCGCGCTTCGGCCGTCGTCGCTCCTCTCTTGAGTCGACGAACGACCCTGACCGCCGTGTAGCGCACGTCACCGATCGTGAAATCGAAGCGGATGCGCGCCTCGACCTTGCCGAGAGTGATGACCGGCTCGACGGTCCGGCGGTCGCCGTACCGGGGAACGGAGCCGTAGAGGGCGAAGACGATGGCGTCGATGATGCTCGACTTGCCCGATCCCGTCGGCCCGGTGAGGGCGAACAGGTCCGCTCCGGTGAAGTCGATCTCCGTGGCCTCCCTGAACGCCGTGAAACCGGAGAGCTCGAGGCGTTCAGGTCGCATCTGCGTCTCCCAGCATCTCGTCGAAGAGCGCGACGACGTCGTCATCGGAGGCGTTGACGCGTTCGAGATACTCGATGAACAGTTCGCGAGGTGGACGGCCGAGGCGCACGTCACGACCCGTCGCGCCGATGTCTCTCGGCGAGGCCAGCAGCACATCGACGGCGTTGGGGAACAGCTCTCGGACGACATCGCCGAGCCCGGCCCGTGCGGGTTCGTGCACGACGATCTTGAGGTACGCGTCGGCGAGCTCTGCCTCACCGGCCCGGGTTTCGAGTTCTTCCAACGTGCCGGCGAGTTGGATGAGTCGCCTTCCGGCGGTGAGGGGAACCGGGCGGACCGTTGCGGGGAGTCCCGGTTCGGCGTCGACGACGAGCAGGCCCTTCTCGTCGTCTCTCTCACCGAAGTCGAGCTGCATCGGTGATCCCGCGTACCAGACGGGCGCGGGTGCAGGGACGGATTGCAGGCGATGCAGGTGTCCGAGTGCGACATAGGACAGGGCGCCGCCGAATGCGGTGGCAGGGATCGCATAGTCCTCGACCGTGAAGGCGACTCGCTCGCCGCCTCCCAGCCTCCCTTCGGCGATCATGAGGTGGGCGACGACCAGGTTGACGTCGTCGGACGTCATGCCTTCGGTGAGCTTGTCGAGGATCGCTTCGACACGGCCCGCGTACTTGCCGCCGTGTTCGAACGGGTCGAGCGCCATGAGGTCGTCGGCGGTGACGATGCCCCGTTTGCCGACGAACGGCACGAGGGCGATCCGCGCCGTCTCGCCCGTCTCGGTCAGGATGCGCACGACTCCCCCTTCCTCGGGGCGTTGGAGCGTCGCCCCGACGGTGACCCGGCCCATTTCGAAGAGTGGAGCGACGGCCCGCCACCGTCTGGGATGGTCGTGGTTGCCGGCGATGAGCACCACGGGAGCGATGCCGGAGAGGTCGAGGAGCGCCTGGTAGACGATTCGCTCCGATTCTGCGCTTGGCGCAACGACGTCGAACGTGTCGCCGGCGACGAGGATCAGGTCGACCTCCTCACGGCCGGCGACATCGGCGATCTCCGCGAGGACGGCACGATGCTCGTCGGCGCGGCTGCGTCCCCGGATCGATCGCCCGACATGCCAGTCGGCGGTGTGCAGAATCTTCACGGGCCCGATGGTACCGGCAGGGTGGGACATCTCCCTCCCCTTCTTGCGTGAGACACCGACGTTATCCGCACCTGGCTCATGCAAGAACGGAGGAGAGGATGAGGGGCCTCGGTCGCGCCGCTACTCTGCCGCCCATGACGGTGCAAATCCCCCAAACAGGCAGGCCCCACGACGAGATCCTCGACGAGATGCGAAGCTTGGCACAGGCCGAGGCAAGCTGGGAGGAGGGTCGCACCTGGAGCCTCGTCTACCACGCCGGCGAGGAACACACCGAGTTCCTGAAGGAGGCCCATGGGCTGTTCTTCTCCGAGAACGCTCTCAACCCGCTGGCGTTTCCGGCGCTCCGTCGCTTCGAAGCCGAGGTTGTACGTATGACCGCGTCGATGCTCAACGGTGACGATCGGGTCGCAGGCACGATGACTTCGGGCGGCACCGAGAGCCTTCTCATGGCTGTCAAGACGTACCGGGACTGGGCCCGGGCGACCAAGGGGATCACCGAGCCGAACATGGTGCTGCCGGTGACCGCCCATGCCGCGTTCGACAAGGCCGCCCACTACTTCGGTGTGCGGCAGGTGCGGGTCCAGATAGCCGACGACCTGCGGGCGGACCCGGCGGCAATGGAGGCTGCGATCACTTCGAACACGATCCTCATGGTCGGCTCGGCACCGGACTACCCGTTCGGACAGGTCGACCCGATCGAGGACCTGGCCACGATCGCGCTGGGCCGCGGCATCGGCTTTCATGTCGACTCCTGCCTCGGTGGGTTCCTCGTACCGTGGATGGAACGTCTCGGTGTGCGGGTGGGTCGGTGGGATTTTCGCGTCCCCGGGGTGACATCGATGTCGGCCGACGTGCACAAGTACGGCTTCGCGGCGAAAGGCGCTTCGACGATTCTCTATCGAACGCCGGAACTCCGCAGGTTCCAGTTCCACGTCACCACCGACTGGCCAGGCGGCATCTACGCGTCACCATCGATGGCGGGCACCCGGCCGGGTGGCCCGATCGCCGCCGCGTGGGCGGCGTTGCAGGCGATCGGACAGGACGGCTACCTGACGATGACCGAGCAGATCCTGGACACGTCGCGGCGGCTCATCGACGGGGTCCGTTCCATCGACGGTCTCACGATGCTCGGTGACCCGAAGTTGAGCGTCTTCTCGTTCGTCGGCACCGACGTCGACACCTATGCGATCGGTGACGTCCTCGAGTCGAGGGGCTGGCATGTCGACCGCCAGATCAAGCCTGCGTCGCTGCATTTCATGGTCACGCCGGCCCACGCCGGGATCGTCGATGCGTTCCTCGAGGACCTCCAGAGATCGGTCGACGAGGTGCGCGCCCACCCCGAACTGGCGACCAGCGGCCAGGCGGCGATGTACGGGATGATGACGACGCTGCCCGATTCGGACATGTTGGAAGAGATCGTTCTACAGACCCTCGACGGCCTCTATTCGACTTGAGCCTGAGCCGGTCAGCCCGGCCGAAGCAGATACGCGAGCGCGATGCCGGCGTAGTTGCCGATTGCGTACCCGACGACCCCGGTGGTGAGGCCCGAGACGAGGACTTGCCGGTTCTTCAACGCGGCGGCGACGGGCGGGACGAACGCCGGGCCGAACACTGCCGCGGTCGAGGTGATGAGCACCGTGTCTGTGTCGATCCGAAAGAAGGTCGCCAACAGGTAGTGCAACAGGATTGCACCGATGAGGACGATGGCGACGAAGAGAAACACCTCGCCGAAGGCTCCGACGAGGCGTCTGACGTTGGCGAGCGTGCCGACGGCGACGGCGAACACGAGGAGCAGAAACTCGCCGGTTTCGAACGTGCCTGGAAAGTTGCGGATCTTCGGGGCGAAGGAGGCGAGGATTCCGACGGTGGTGATGGCGAGGATGACGGCGGCGATGGGTAGGTCCGGAACGAACAGGTAGACGATCCCGACGGCGACTCCGGAGGACAGGATGCTCAGTCCGACGGCGGCGAGCACGTGCCGCCACCCGAAGTCGTTCCGGGTGCCGTCGTCGAAGTCGTCGCCGAGGCGCGAGTAGTCGAACGCCGGCAGGAACTTGCCGAGGACCCGTTGGGCGATCGACAGCAGGAACAGCAGGTACACCCCGGAGAGGATCACGTCGGCGCCGTTGAGGAGCACGAACGTCTCATCCGGGACACCGAGGGCGATGCCGATGGCGCTCATGTTCGGGGTGCCGCCCGTATACACGCCGACGGTCATGCCGGCCATCTGCCAGTCGTGCGGCCCGGCGAGGATCAACGTCGCGGTCGCCGCGGTGATGATGACCGCCACGGCGGCGAGGGTGAACGAGATGACGGCCGGTCTTGCTATCCGCAACCATGCCCGGAAGTCTGTGGTGAACAGCAGCAGCGGGATGGCGAGGAGTACGGTCGCCTCGGTGAACGTCGTGGCGAGTTCGGTGTTCATGAAAACCAGGTTGCCGAGAGCGATGCCGAACAGGTAGCAAAGGACGATCGGCCCGAGGAAGCGCAGTGCCTTGTACTTGCGTGCTCCCCATTGTGCCGCCACGGGGAAGCCGACAAACAGCACTGCCTGGATGACCAAACTCACGATGCGACGGTAGTCACGTCCAACCCCTTCTTGCGTGAGAAACCCGCCGATATGGTGGCGAACTCACGCAAGAAGGGTCAGGTCAGGCCTTCGAAGGGGTCCTCCGGCACGTCTCCCCCGCCGATCGGTGGGCCCGCCTCCGAAGCCCGGGTGGCCCAGGCGGGGAACGGGAACTCGAGAACGACGGGGATCGGCAGCTCGGGCTGGGCGACGATCATCGTACCGGGCTTCATGATGGTGGCCCGCTGCCGCTGCACGACCGGCAGGAACCCGTACTCGTCGCGACCGGCCTCGGCCGAATCGAGACGCCCGACCACACGGATGGCGGAGTTCGCGATGATGCGCCGCTCCACCTCGCTTGCCGTCTGCTGGGCGCCGATCAGGATCACGCCGAGCGACCGTCCGCGCTCCGCGACGTCGAGGAGGATCTCCTTGATCGGGCTGAACCCCTCTCGCGGTGCGTACTTGTTCAGTTCATCCAGAACGAGGAACAGCAACTCGTCGGACTGGCCCTGGCGTTCCTTGTCCTCGAACGCCCGGCGCACGGTGACGCCGACGACGAACCGCTTCGCCCTGTCGTTGAGGTTGTGAAGGTCCACGACGGTCACCTGTTGCCGCAACTCGATGCGGTGTTGCTCCGCGCCCGGGAGATCACCCCTGACGAGGTGCTCGACATGACGGACGGCTCCCTGGATGCGGCGAACGAATGCGTTGACGGTTCCGATGCCGATCGCAGGACCTGCCCACTCGCCACGCGTGCCCTCTTCCTGCACCTTTCGGGTGATGAGGTCTGCGAGGTCCCGGAAGGTCCGAACCGACTCGCCATCGATCGACACGCCACCGTCGTCCAGAACGGTCGCCTTGCGCAGGCGAGCCATCACGTTGTACACGACCATCGTGTAGTGGGCGCGGTCGTCCTCGGCATCGGCAAAGAGGAACGGCAGGAGATCCTGCGTGCAGAACTCGGCGATCGTCCAAAAGAACGGCGTGACACCTTCGTGACGGGACCGCACGTCGGGTGCCGCAGACGGCGACCCATGCTTCGGTGGCACGTAGATGCCGACGGACCGGAACGGAGTCGCCGGGAGACCGAGGGTGCGATACCGCTTGGCCTGGTCGTCGCCCATCGCCAGGTTCGGACGGTCGAGAAACAGCAGGTCCTCGCCTTTGACGTTGAAGATGAGTGCCTTCGTGTTGACCGCCCGCGCACCCAGAACGCCCGAGGTGAAGAGGCTGTGGAGCAGGAAGGTCGCGTAGGTGGTCTTCGTTGCAACACCGGAGACCCCGGAGATGTTGACGTGGGCGCCCCGAGCGCCGTCGACGAATTCCAGGTTGACGAACATCGGCTCACCCGACCTGCTCAAACCGACGGGAATCCGATCGGTCATGCGGTCGAAGAACAGCGCCCGATCCCGCTCCTCTCCCGTCGCGCGCACGACACCCTGCCCGGGACGCGGCGGGACGAAGGTCTCCGGTTCGAAGCGCGTCGCGATCACCTTGGCCGCCTCGCTGACCTCGGCCGGCAGCACGCCGTCCTCGATCAAGAAGACGTCCGAATCGAACCGGGCGCCTTCGTGGCGGGCTCGCACCTGCTCCACGATGCCGTAGATGTGCACGGTGTCGCCGCCGGGGAGGGTGCGTTCGAGAGCGACGACGTCGTCGAGCTGCAGGTACTCACCCGGGGCAACCCCCACCCAGAACTCGAGCGGTGTGGCGTCTTCGGTGCCGATGACGCGCCCGACGATGTTGTGTGTCATGGCGGCGAGCGTACCAGCGGGGGGTGACGGGTTCGGGTCGCCGCCGGGCCGTCGGGTGTAGGTTGACCGTATGGACTTGCCCGAGCTGCAACGTGTCGTCTTCCCGGCACACGAACGAGGCGAGTACGGGGAGGCGCTCGACGCCATCGATCGGTACCAGATCAAGGATCCCGATGAGGTCGTCGACGTGGCCTTCTGGCGGATGTGTCTGCTGTCGCTGCTCGGGCGAACCGACGAGGCGTGCGCCGAATTCGCCCGCAGACTCGACGAGGGGCTCTGGTGGGGCGAACGGATCATCGCCGATCACGACCTCGACGCGGTGCGTGACGATTCGGAGTGGCAGCGGCTCGCCGCCGTCAGCATCGCACGAGCGGAAGAAGCGACGACCGGGCCGCTCGAGCCTCTCGACGTCCGGCCCGACGGAGAGACCGTGGGGACGCTCGTGCTCCTGCACGGATTCGGTTGGCGTCCGCAGTCGATCCTCGACCGGTACCGGCCTGCGCTCGGCTGGGGGTACCGACTCGTCGCGCTCCACGGCACCGTGCCCGTCGCCGCGGGACGGTTCGCCTGGCCGGCCGAGGGTGCCGAAACAGTCGCGATCGGACAACTCCATCAGATCGGTGACCCGGAGAGGCCCATCTTCTCCGGGTTCTCCCAAGGCGCGGGCGTCGCCGTCCGGCTTGCCTGGTCCGGCCGGGTCGACACCGCCGGTGTCTTCCTGGTTGCACCGGCGTTCGGACCTCGCGGCGCCCCAACCCCCGACACGGTGCAGCGGCCCGTCCCCACTGTCATCCTCGCCGGCAGCGAAGACCGACGCATCGACAAGATCCGTCGAGTGTCAAAGGACCTCCAGGCCCTTGGCACGCCGGTGCGATACGACGAACGTCGTGGCCTCGGACACGACTGGCCCGGCGACTTCGCCGAGACCCTCAAAGCCGCCCTCGCCTGGATACGAGCCGAGCTGTAGGTCACCGCGACGAGCCACAGTGCTCCATCCTCCGGTAGCCTGCCGGACGTGAAGACCGATGATGACGCGCGCTCGACGCCTGAGGCCATCGCGACAGGTATTCTCGGAGGCATCCTCGGCGGAGCGGCCCTCTCACCGTTCGGTTTCGCCGCGCCGGGAGCGATCGTCGGTGGTCTCAACGGCTTGATCTCAGGATGGCGCCAGATCTACGACTGGCGGCGGCCGTCCGGATGGACCGGATTCGTCCTCGACTCCACATGGGGGCTGATCGGCACGGCGTCGGCGCTCGTGCTGCACGCGCTGCAGGCTCCCCGCAGCGCCTACGTCCCGAACTTGAGCCGGCGCCGGGGCAGGCACGTGTACGGGCGGGGGCTCACCATTCGCAAAGGATTTGCGGTTGCCGTGGGGAACGCGGTCACCAATGTCGGTGAAGGCCAGGCCCGGATCGACCTCCTGGAGCGCCACGAAATGCTGCATGTGTGGCAGCATCGCCTGCTCGGCCCACTGTTTCCCACGATCTATGGACTCTGGATGGTCGGCGGCGCCGCGGTGGGCGCCACTCTGGCGCTGGTTCGGGGGGACGATCTGCGACAGACGATCGACACGATCGCCTACTACGACAACCCGTTGGAGTACTGGGCCTACCGCCGCCAGGGCCTCTGGCCTCCACCCAACACCCACGCGCGGTACGTCTGGGGCGGTCGCAAACGTCCCCCCGACACGCCCGCCTAACCCTTCTCTCGAACCCTGGGCTCGTAGATACCCTGAGCGCATCTACGAGCCCAGGGTTCAATGGTTTAGCGCACCGGGACCACCCGGTAGATCGTCCCGCCGCGCGTTACGACGAGCAGCTCGCCATCGCCGTCGAGGCCGAACGACGTGACGTTCCCGATCGAGTCGGCCCACTGCTGCTCGTCGGTCGCCATCCCGTCCTCGTACCGGAAGCTTCGGATCCACCCCGAGCAGAAATCCGAGTAGAAGTAGGCGCCGTCCAGTTCCGGGATTGCAGCACCCCGATACACATACCCGCCGGTGATCGAACAGCCCTGCGAATGGTCGTACTCGAGCACCGGCAGCGTCAGACCTTCCGTGTCGCACCCCTTGGCGGGTTTGAAGCAGTGGACCCCTTCGGTGATCGGCCATCCGTAGTTCAACCCGGCCCCGCCGACCGGCGCCACATCGACCTCTTCGTACTTCTCCTGACCGACGTCGGCGATGTACACCAGCCCATCGTCGAACGCGAACCGCCACGGGTTCCGCAGCCCGTACGCCCACACCTCCGGCGCACCGCCGCCGTCCACGAACGGGTTCTCCGACGGGATGACGTAGCCGTCCTCCGGAGTCACGTCGAGCCGGAGCAACGCCGCCAGCAGCGTGTCGGGGCGCTGACCATTGCCGAACTTGTCCCCCGCAGCTCCCCCATCGCCCATCGCGACGTACAGATAGCCATCGGGTCCGAAGGCCACCATGCCACCATTGTGGTTCGCAGCCGGCTGAGGGATCTCGAGCAGCACTGTCGCGGAGGCCGGATCGAGAACCTCTCCGGCCAGCCGATACGAGGCCACGACCGTCTTGCCGCCTGAACCGGTGTAGTCGACGAAAACACGAGGATCGTCCGGGTAGTTCGGGTGAAACGCCATGCCGAGCAGGCCCCGCTCGTTGCCCTTCCGATTGACGACGTCACGGATGTCCAGAAACAGAGTCCTCTCATCGCCATCGAACATCCACACCCGACCGGCCTGCTCGACGACGAACAAACGCGGATCTCCGGGAGGCGCCGTAGCGAACAAGGGGTCGGCCAGCCCCGTCGCGACGACTTCGAAGTCGATCCCTTGGAGCGGCGGCAAGGACGTGGTCGTCGTCGAGACCGGGGAGATCGGGGAGGCCGTGGTCGTCGTCGAGACCGGGGAGGCCGTCGTCGTGGACGCGGTCGAGGTCACGCTCCCGGCCTCGGGAGCGGTCGTGGAAACCGGTTCCGGGCCCCGAGAACACGCGGCAGCGAGCAGAAGCCCGATGATGACGACACGGCGCATGCGGGCACCCTATCGTTGGAGTAGATGTTGCGCATCCGAGAGGAGCGGTCATGAAGTGGGACGACACCATCGACGGAAAGCACCTCCACCCCGAGAGCCTCATGATGAGCTACGGCTACAAGCCAGAGTGGTCCGAAGGCGCGATCAAGAGCCCGATCTTCCAGACCTCGACGTTCGCATTCGAGACCGCGGAGGAGGGAAAGGCATTCTTCGAGGTCGCCACCGGCAAGCGCCCACCGGCGCCGGGAGAGAAAGTCGGGCTGATCTACAGCCGCCTCAACAATCCGGACCTGGAGATCGCAGAAGACCGGCTCTGCCTGTGGGACGGCAGCGAAGACGCACTCCTGTTCAAGAGCGGCATGGCGGCCATCGCCACGACGCTCCTCACCTATCTTCGCCCGGGAGATCTCATCCTGCACAGCGAGCCGTTGTATGGCGGCACCGACCACCTCGTGAACATCGTGCTCCCCGAGTTCGGCATCGAATCGGTCGGGTTCTTTCCCGATGAGACCCGCGACGAGATCCGGCGTCGGGTGACCGAGTCCGGCAACCGCCTCGGCATGATCTTCATCGAGACCCCGGCGAATCCGACGAACGCGCTGTTCGACATCGAGGAGTGCGCAGTGGTCGCCAAGGCCGCATCGACACCCGACCGTCCCGTGTCCCTCGTCGTCGACAACACGTTCCTCGGGCCGCTGTTCCAGAAGCCGCTCGATCACGGCGCAGATCTGGTGATCTACAGCGCGACGAAGTACCTGGGCGGACACAGTGATCTGATCGCGGGGGCCGTGCTCGGCTCGAAGGCCCTCATCAACCCCGTCCGGGGGATGCGCACGTACCTGGGATCGCATTCCGGGCCCTGGAACGGGTGGCTGCTCATGCGCAGCCTGGAGACACTCTCGTTGCGCATGCACAGGGAGGCCGACACGGCACGCAAGGTCGCCGACTTCCTCCGCTCGCATCCGAAAGTGAACTACGTCAACTACCTCGGGTACCTCGAGCCCGGGGATCCCCAGCACGACATCTTCGTCAAACAGTGTCTGGGCGCCGGCGCGATGATCTCCTTCGAGGTACGGGACGGTGAGCCGGGAGCATTCCGATTCCTGAACGCCCTGAACCTGATCCACCTCGCGGTCAGTCTCGGCAGCAACGAATCACTGGCGGAACACCCCGGTGCGATGACGCATGCCGGCGTGCCGGACGTGGACAAGAAGCGGTACGGAATCACCGAAGGACTGGTCCGCATCTCGGTCGGGGTCGAGCATCCCGATGATCTGATCCTCGACTTGTCGCAGGCGCTCGCCGCCGTCTGACCCGACCGGGTTGACGGCCGCACGCGCACCTCGCTCGGCGCTAGCCTGCCATTGCCGAGCACAGGAGAGGGAATGGCAGCGTTGACTCCCGCGTATGAAGGTCTCCCAGACGAGGAGTACCGGCGCAGGATCAAGGCATGGACCCTCTACGACTGGGCGAACTCCGCGTTCGCCACGACGATTCTCGCCGCAGTGCTGCCCGCCTACTACAGCTCCGTTGCGGGAGCGACCCTTCCGAGCGCTGCAGTCGCCACCGCGTATTGGACGACGACTCTCAGCATCTCGCTGATCATCGTCGCCTTTCTGGCCCCCGTGCTCGGCACGATCGCCGATGTGATGCGGGGCAAGAAGAAGTTCCTTTCGATCTTCGTCGGCATGGGAGTCGTCGGCACGGGGCTCCTGTTTCTCATCACGACCGGCGATTGGATCCTCGCATCGGTGTTCTTCATCCTCGGACGGGTCGGATTCGCCGGTGCCAACGTCTTCTACGATGCCCTGCTGCCACACGTTGCCCGTCCCGAAGACCAGGACGTGGTCTCGACGCGAGGCTATGCGATCGGCTATCTCGGAGGCGGACTGCTCCTCGCCGTGAACGTGGTCATGATCTTTGTGCTCGGCTCGGAGATAGGGGCCAGGCTTTCGTTCGTCTCCGTGGCCATCTGGTGGGCGGTCTTCTCGATTCCGCTGTTCCGCCGTGTGCCCGAGCCTCCATCGGCCTCTGTTCCGCGCGAGCGGGGAACGAGCATCACCACAGCCAGCCTGAAGCGACTCGGAACGACATTCCAGCACCTTCGCAAGTACCGTCAGCTCTTCCGATTCCTGGTGGCGTTCCTCATCTACAACGACGGGATCGGAACGATCATCAGCGTCGCCGTGATCTACGGAACCGAGCTGGGATTCAAAACCACCGAGCTGGTCCTCGCCATCCTGCTCGTGCAATTCGTGGGCATCCCCTTCAGCCTGATCTTTGGCAGGATCCCCGGCCGCAAGGATGCCAACCGGGCCTTCTACCTGGCCTTCATCGTGTTCAACATCGTGGCCCTTCCACTCGTAGGTGCCATCGGGGCGAGAGTCCTCCCCGCCGACACGACCGGAGCCCCTCCCGCCGCCTACGAGACCATCGGCACTGCACTGGGAGAGGGCAGCTACGGGATCGAGGCGATCACGCTCGACGGCAGCTGGACCGAGATTCCCGCCGAGACGGTCGGGGACGCGACACAGGGACTCACCAGGGTCGCCGAGACAGCGGCACCCATCCTGCTGCTCATCGGCTTGATCGCTCTCGTCGCGGCGTGGGTGCTGGGCATCAGGCGGCGAAGGAATCCGGCTTCCAGCCTTTGGAGCGTCCTCACCCCGGTGCTCATCGGGATCGCCGCACTGCTCATTGCCGCCCTCGCCGAGCTTCTGGTGTTGACGGCTTCGGATCCGATTCCCTACTCCGCCGCCACAGACTCCTCGTCCACGGCGACGTTCGCCTTCAACGGCCAGCGAGTCGAGATCATCCACAGCACCGGGCCCGACCTGGGCGTTTGGACCGTGTCGATCGACGGGCGACCACTCATCGAGGACGGCAAGCCGGTGACCATCGACGCGACGACCCGCACGGTGCGATACGGGGCGCCGGTGACCATCGACGCCGGCACCCCCGGGACGCACGAACTGACACTGAGCGCCTCCGGCAACGGGCGACTCGCCATCGGAGAGATCAAGGTCCTTGCCCCGCTGCGGACGAGCAACCTCGGTGTGATCCTCGGCCTGATCCTCGTGATCGAGATTCTCGGACTCGCCCTCTCCTCCCTGTTCGGCAAGGCTCTGTTCTCGAAGCTCGCAGACGCGATGACCACGAAGCGGGCGATCATCCTTGCGGTCGGTGCATACGCGATCATCGCCGTGTGGGGTTTCTTCCTCAACGCCATCTTCGAGTTCTGGTTCCTCGCATGGATGGTGGCGGTGGTGCAGGGCGGAAGCCAGGCGCTCAGCCGAAGCATGTACGCATCGATGTCTCCTGCGTATGAGAGCGGCGAGTTCTTCGGGTTCTTCTCGGTCATGTCGAAGTTCTCTTCGATTCTCGGCCCGGTCGTCTTCGCAGGTGCCGTGGCCATCACCGGCAGCAGCCGGCCCGCGGTCCTGAGCCTGGTGTTGTTCTTCGTCGTCGGCATCGCAATCCTCGTGACCGTCGACGTCGATGAAGGGCACAGGATCGCCGTGGAGGCGGATGCCGCGATCGAGCGGGGCGCAGCCGACGCCTGAGCAATGCGCGAGGATCGACGCGCCGCGCCGTCATTGCCCAACGGGCACCTAGTCTGTGGCCGAAAGGAGCTGCCGTGACACCCGATCCCGACCCGGACACCAACGAGACGCCCCCACAGCCGGGAACCGAACCGGCCCGTTCGCAGGGCGAGCCGGTCGTACCAGAAGGGCAACCGGCCCAGAAGAAGGTCTACGTCGGCGCAGGAGTGTCGTGGGCGATCATCTTCGGTGCCCTGTTGATCGTGGCAGTCGCCGTCCTCGGCGCCCTCAACACGGCTCCGGTTCCGCTCAACCTGATCTTCTGGAAGGGCGACGTCCCCCTCATCTCGATCATCCTCGGCGTCGCCGCCGTCACGGTGGTCATCGATGAACTGGTCGGTTTGATCTTTCGCCTGCGCCGTCGCCGCCGGCTGCGTCAGAGGAACAAACTGAAGGAGCTCGAGAAAGGCGCACGATGAGCCGGCTCATCGTCGTCGGTGGTGATGCCGCCGGCATGTCCGGAGCGAGCCAGGCCCGGCGGATGGACCCCGGCCTCGACATCGTCGTCTTCGAGCGAACACACTGGGTGAGCTATGCGGCATGCGGCATCCCCTACTACGTGGGCGGTGATGTCGAAGAGTTGCGGCAACTCCAGGCCAGAACACCTGAGCAGTTCGCCACGATGGGCATCGACGTGCGGCTTGGCCAGGAAGTCACGGCGATCAACGTTTCCGCCAGGAGCATCCGAGTCCGCGATCTCGAGGCCGGCACGGACGCCGAGTTCGCATACGACCTGCTCCTGTATGCGACCGGGGCAAGGCCTCTGCTCCCACCGATCGAAGGTCTGGATCTCGACGGCGTCTACCAGGTTCGCACGCTCGACGATGCCCGGAGCCTCCGGTCCGCGCTCGAGGCACCGCCGCGCAATGCAGTCGTGATCGGGGGCGGTTACATCGGACTCGAGGTCGCGGAGGCCTTCCACAACCTGCACATACCGGTCACCGTCTTCGAGATGGCGCCAACGGTTCTCTCACGCACGATGGACCCCGAGATGGGAGAACTCGTGGCCTCCAAGGTGCGGGCGCTCGGTATCGAGATCCACACCGGCACCCCGGTGGACGCCGTGATCGGAGAGAACGGCCGCGTCGTCGCCGTCGAGGGCTCCGGAACGACCTACCCGGCCGACATCGTCGCACTCGGCCTGGGCTCGATACCGAACGCCGCACTGGCCGACGCATCGGGCATCCCTCTCGGTCCCACGGGCGGCGTTGCCGTCGACGATCACCAGCAGACCGGCGCCGACGGGGTCTACGCGGCAGGCGACTGCACAGAGGCAATCCACCGGGTCACGGGCAATCCGGTGAATCTTCATCTCGGTACGGTTGCGAACAAGCAGGGCCGTGTCGCGGGAACCAACCTGGGAGGCGGCAGCGCAACCTTCCCCGGCGTTCTCGGGACCGCCATCACGAAAGTGGTCGACATCGAGATCGCCAGAACGGGTCTCACGCTTTCGGAAGCAGCCGATGCGGGCATCGATGCGGTGGCCGCGGGGTTGCGCAGTTCAACAGCAGCAGGTTATTGGCCGATGTCGACCTCCATGAGGATTCGCACCGTGGTCGAACGCCGTTCGGGCAGACTGCTGGGTGCCCAGATCGTGGGAGGTCCCGGTGCAGGCAAGCGCATCGACACCTTCGCCACGGCCCTGTGGGCCGGGATGACCGCAGACGAGCTGGAGTACGTCGACTTGTCCTACTCGCCGCCGTTCTCAGGAGTGTGGGACCCGGCCAACGTCGCTGCGCGCAAAGCTCGTCGAGCTGCCGCGAGGCAGTAGCTCAGATCGGAAGGACTCCGACGAGCCGGCCGTCGTGATCCACGATCGGGACCGGTGCACCGTCGAAGAACGAGCCCAGGTCGCTTGCAGCATCGACCGGATCGTCGACGGAAAGGAACACGGGCTCCTCCATCACGTCCTGCACGATCGCCTCCCCTGCTGCGTCGAGTGCGGTTTCGAGACGAAACAGGCCGACGAGGCTGCCGTGCGCCGCAACGGGAACGACGGCGGGACCACCGAGTTTCGCCGCCTCGGACACGGACAGCCACGGCGCGATCGCCTCTGCCGGCTCCGCGGCCTGGAAGCAGCGCCGGGGAGAGCTGCGTACCACGACGATCCCCCCCGGTGCCCCGTGGATCAGTTGGCGACCCGGCCCGAAGAACTGCCGTTGCAGCCACGAGCCTCCAGGGGCTCCCAGTACGAGCAGCGCTCCGTCGTCCAGGGTCGACAGCAGCCCACCCGCACTGGTGACTTGCTCCAGGCGACGTTCGAGTGCGGGCACATGCTCGCCGATCCAGTCGAGATTCTCCCGGATGGAGAGATCCTCGGCCGCGTTGCGGGCGGCCGAGACCAACGATCCGGGAACGTCGAGCGCCACGGCGATCTGTTGCGCCACTCTCCCTGCGAGCAGCGAGTGCGGCCCCTCGCCGACCGCGGCCGTCACAGAGGTCACCTGTTTGGCGTCGAACTGGTTCGAAGCGATGGAGTCGACGAGGTCGAACGACGTCAGTCGACGCTGCACGACGAGATCCGCCCTGGCCTCGATGCACTTCTCTCGCAGGTTTCCCTCTGCGAACACCGGCTTCCCGAGAATTCCTGCGAGTTCTTCGCAGCCATGGCCGCGCGTCCACAGCACCGACCACGGTTCCGGCCTGTTGCTCCGCACCTCGCCGCGACGTTGCCGATGACCCATCACTCGATCTGTCTGTGCTGCACGTACCCTGATCCTATCCTGATCGTGTCTGGACGAGGCTTCAGGCCCAGAACTCCCTGAGGGCGTCGCCGACCTGCCCAGGGGCTTCCACGGGCGTCAGGTGCCCTGCTCCGGGGATCGTGACCAGTGTGGAGTCCGGTATCAGCGCCGCCATCGCTTCGGCGACCGTCGGCGGCGTCAGCCGATCCTCCTGACCGACCAGCACCAGGGTCGGGACGGTGATGGTCGCAAGGAGGCCGGTACGGTCGGGTCTGCGAGCCATGCCCTCGAGCGCAGCTACGACCGTCTCGGGAGCCGTCGACTCGATCATGCCTCGCAGTCGTGCTCGCGCAACGACCGAGGCGTCCGGAGCGAGCAGCGCGCCTGCCAGACCATCCACCAGGGAACCCGTGCCCCTGTCTGCGACCTGCTCGGCCATGAGTCTTCGCCCCTCCCTCCCTTCGTCGCTGTCCTCGCCCGATCTCGTGTCGAGCAACGACAGCGAGCGGATCACGTGCGGATGTCGCTCCCACAGTGCAAGCGCCACGTACCCGCCCATGGACAGCGCAACGACGTCTGCCTGCCGGTTGCCGATGAACTCGGCGAGGTCGTCTGCGAGCCGGCTCATCGTCAGTACCCGATCGCGCAGCGGATCAGACCTGCCGAACCCGGGGAGATCGAGCGCGACACATCGTCGCACCGGCGACAAAGCCTCCACCTGATCCAGCCACATCCGATGGTCGAGAGGAAACCCGTGGACGAACACGGCGAGGGGACCCTGCCCTCGTTCATGGAAGGCGAGCGATTGCCCTCCGATGTCTCGATACTGCATACGACCACGATACTGTCACCCGCGACTCTTACCATCGTGGCCATGAGAAAAATGCTCATGCCGATCCTGCTCGTGCTGGTGGCGTGCACCGCACAGCAGGGAGCGACCGTCCTTCGTGTCATCGACGGCGACACTCTGATCGTCCGACAACAAGGAGAGGAGATCACGGTCCGGCTGATCGGCGTCAATGCTCCGGAACACGACGAGTGCTACGGATCCCAGGCGACCCAAGCGCTTCGTCACATGGTCGATGGGCGAACGGTGATCCTGGTCACCGACACAGAGACCTTCGACCAATACGGTCGGCTTCTCGCGTACGTCTACGTGGATGGTGAACTCACCAATCAAAGCCTCGTCGAGAACGGTTTCGCGCTGGCACGGCCCTATCCTCCCAACACCGCCCGTCAACGCGATCTCGAGCAGGCGATGCAGCTTGCCAGAGCAGAGCACACCGGCATGTGGGCCCCTTCGGCCTGTGGGACGGAACCGTCGGCGGTCATCGACATCGGCCGAATCTCGTTCGATCCTCCGGGACCCGACGGCCAGCGCCTCAATCAGGAGACCGTGACATTCGACAACAATCAGGAGTCACCCGTCGACCTCTCAGGATGGACCCTCAGAGACGGTTCCAGCGTTCACCGGTTCGTGTTCCCGGCCGGCTTCGAGCTTCTTCCGGGTGCCGGTGTCACCGTGCACACCGGCTGTGGGCGAGACAGCTCCAAAGACCTCTACTGGTGCGCCGACGGTCCGATCTGGAACAACGAAGGCGACGTGGTCATCCTGTCCGACGATTCGGGAGCACTCGTCTCTTCCATCACGTATTCTTCACGGTACAACCCGAGAGGAGAATGAAATGGGATTCGCAGACACGCTCAAGAGCCTGTTCGGAAAAGCAAAGGAGCAGGCCGCCGAGGCCGCGGACAAGGCCAAGGAGATGGCGGAAGACCTCGGTGAGAAGGCCGCGCCGATGGTGGACAAGGCCAAGGAGATGGCGGAAGACCTCGGTGAGAAGGCCGCGCCGATGGTGGACAAGGCCAAGGACGCCGCCGCGGAGGCCTTCGACAAGGCGAAAGACGTCGCCGGAGACGTCCGGGAGAAGGTCGGAGACAAGATGGACGAGTTGCGCAGCGCCGGTGCCGAAGAAGCTGCCGTGGCAGAGGAAGTCGTCGGTGACGCAGAGGGCACCGTCGAAGGCTGAGTCACTTGGAGAGAGGGGTGCACGGTCGTGCACCCCTCATGATCAGACGAGCCAGCGCTCGGCGACCGTCTTCATCTCCATGAAGAGACGCAGGTAATCGGGTCCCCCCGCCTTCGCGTTCGAGCCGGACATGTTGAAACCGCCAAACGGCTGAACTCCGACCAAGGCGCCGGTGATCTTGCGATTGATGTACAGGTTTCCGACGTGAAACTCCCGTCGCGCACGTTCGATACGGTCCCGACGCGCCGAGAACAGGCCTCCCGTCAGGCCGTACTGCGTGCCGTTGAAGATCTCAACGGCGTGGTCGAAGTCCCTGGCGCGGAGAACCGACAGTACGGGCCCGAAGATCTCGTGCTGTGCGATGTATGCGTCCGGAGCGACGTCCGCGAAGACGGTCGGCTGGATGTAGTAGCCGTCATCGAGATCCACACGATCCCCTCCGGTCAGCAACTTGGCTTCGCTTCGGCCCCGGTCGATATCGGCAAGGATGTTGCGCTGCTGGACGGCACTGATCACCGCGTTGACCCGCACGTTGTCTTCTGCAGGCCCCACCGGCAGGGCGGCCGCTGCTTCCACGACCCTGTCGAGCACCGCGTCGTAGACGTCATCGACCACGATCAGTCTCGACAGGGCCGAACACTTCTGGCCCTGGAACCCGTACGCGCTGACGACGGCGGCGGCAGCCGCCGAGTCGACGTCGGCCGTCTCGTCGACGACGAGTGCATCCTTTCCGCCCATCTCCATGTAGGCCCTCTTGAGCCAGAGTTGGGCTTCGTGCACGACGGCGGCCCGTTCAGCGATACGCAGCCCCACCTCCATGGATCCGGTGAAATTGATGAAGCGGGTCTTCGGGTGGTCGACCAGGACATCGCCGACCTCGCTCCCGGCGCCGGGCAGGAAGTTGATGACACCCGGAGGGAAGCCTGCATCCTCGACGGCCTGCATGAACATCGCTGCCACCACCGGTGTCGTCGACGCCGGCTTGACAACGACCGTGTTCCCGGCAGCGACCGGCCCTGCGGCCATTCCGACCAGAATGGCGAGTGGGAAGTTCCACGGTGGAATCACGACGCCTGCGCCGATCGGGATCAGATGGGACTCGTTGTCCTCTCCGGGGTAGGAGAACACAGGAAGGGGTTTCGAGAGCTCGACGGACTGTCGTGCGTAGTACTCGCAGAAGTCGATCGCCTCGGCGACATCGGCCTCGGCTTCCAGCCAGTTCTTCGATGCCTCCAGGGTTTCCCAAGCCGAGAGCTCGTACTTGCGATCGCGAAGGATCGCCGCGAGCTTGACCAGGTGTCGGGCCCTCTCGTCGGCACCGAGACGGGACCACGTCGCATAGGCATCCCACGCTGCGGCGAGAGCCCTCTCGGCGGCTTCGGCGTCGGCCATCGAAACCGTGCCGATGATCTCGGTGGGACGTGCGGGATTCAAGCTCTCGATCTGTCGATCGGTCACCACTTTCTTGCCACCGATCACCAGCGGGTGGTGCGTGAATCGACTCCGAACGCTTCCGAGGGCGTCCCGGTAGGCGGCCGCGTTGTCTGGGTCGGAGAAGTCTGAATACGGCTCATTCACGTACGGCTCGAACAATGTGCCTCCTTTTCGGCACCTCAAGCCTATCGCGATCGGCGCGTGGCTCGTCGACACAGGTAGGTTTGGTGTGACTCCACCATGAACGATCCAATCGATGTGCTGAATACCGTGTCGAGAGACGAATGGGCGGACCCTCTGGGCACCGCGGCCGCCATCGCAGAGGCGATTCGCTCTCTCGTCGACCATGGATGGACCGAGGGACTCTCTGCGGTGCAGCAGCTGCGGCGGCGGAGGCTGGACAGCCCGCTGGTGCTCGCGGTCACGGAACCCGCATTGGATCCGGATCCGCGGCGCGCGAAAGCCGGACTCGAGGAAGTCGAGCGCAAGATTCGAGACGGATCCTGGACCCAGGAACTCGGCCTTCGTCTCGCAGACCACGCTTCACTCGGAGTTCTGTCGCTCGGCGATGCCACCTTGTCGATCCTCGAAGTCGTGGCTTTCAGGAGCTCACAGGAAACAGACCTCTTCGTCGACAGGTCGTCCATCGCCCGCGGACTCGGCTATCTGCGACTTCCGATCGTCGTCGCCCCACCCGAAGAGGCGGCTGCCGTCCTGATCCCCGCGGCGGCGAGGTTCCGGAATCGAATCTGGACGACCGCTCGGGCGGCGGACATCGCGCTTCGGGCGGAGGCGACGGCGGCCCGTATCGTGCCCGTTGTTCATCCTCTGGCGGTGCTTTCCCCACTCTCGAGAACCGTGTACCGACCGGCACCGATCCTCGTCGATGTGGAGATCTGAAGTTCACGGCGACTCGCCGGCCGTGCCGGAACCGGCCTGTCAGAGGTGGTCGACGACGTACTCGATGCTGGCGAGAAGCCGCTCGACGTCTGCGGGGTCCGTCGCAGGCCACACACCGATGCGCAGCTGATTCCTGCCGAGCTTGCGATATGCCTCCGTGTCGAGGATGCCGTTGCTTCGCAGCGCCTTCGACACGGCGGCTCCGTCGACGGTGAGGTCGATCGTCACGGTCACCGGGGATCGCATCGCGTGGTCCTTGACGAACGCCGAGGCGTACGGAACCCGGTCGGCCCACTCGTACACCGAAGACGACATGGCGCGACAGCGCTCGACTGCCCAGGGGAGGCCTCCCTGCTCGATCATCCAATCGATCTGCCTTTCGAGGAGGAACAACGTGATCAGACCTGGTGTGTTCAACGTCTGGTCCAGCCTGGAGTTGCGAAGCGCGCTCTCCAGGTTCAGCGACGGCGGCACGGCTCGTCCTGCAGCCACGATCCGCTCGATTCGTTCGATGGCGGCGGGAGAGAGCAGCGCGACCCAGAGTCCGCCATCGGCCCCGAACGCCTTCTGTGGAGAGAAGTAGTACGCATCGACCGCTCGAATATCCACCGGGAGCGCTCCCGCCGCGGATGTGGCGTCGACCGCGACGATGCCGGAACCGGGACGCGCCAGGGGCATCGTGACGCCGGTGGATGTCTCGTTGTGCGTCAACGCGTAGAAATCGACGTCCGGATTCGGCTCTGGAGCCGGATGGGTGCCGGGAGGCGACTCGACGACTTGGGGAGGCTCCAGATGTGGCATCTGAGCGACGACGGAGGCGAAGCGTGCACTGAACGCCCCGAAGCTGAGGTGTTGGCTTCGTCGCTCGATCAGCCCGAATGCGGCAGCATCCCAAAACGCCGTTGCTCCTCCGTTTCCGAGAACGACCTCGTACCCGTCGGGAGTCGAGAAGAGTTCGGCGAGACCGGAGCGGATGCGGTGCACCACATCGCGGACTCCGGACTGCCGATGTGACGTACCCACATAGCGTGCGCCGACCCGGACGAGCGCATCGAGGGCTTCGGGGCGAACCTTGGTCGGGCCCGACCCGAACCTCCCGTCGGAGGGCAGCAGTTGACTTGGAATCCGGATGTTCACCACATACTCACTAAAGTCTCGGGAAGTCGTCAAACATAGCGGAACATGAGCAGAATCTCTCAACGCATCGGATCAATCTCAGAGTCGAAGACCTTGGCTGTCAGCGCGAAAGCGAAGGCGTTACGAGGAGCAGGGCACGACGTCATCGGTTTCGGAGCCGGTGAGCCCGACTTTCCTACCCCGCCGTACATTGTGGAAGCGGCAGCCAAAGCCTGCGCCATCGAGGCATACCACAAGTACTCGCCGGCGGCAGGACTCCCTCGACTTCGAGAAGCCGTCGCCGAAAAAACCGCCAGGGACGCGGGTTTCCCGGTCACCGCCGGCCAGGTGCTGATCACCAACGGAGCCAAGCATGCCGTCTTTGCAGCCATGGCGACGTTGCTCGATCCGGGCGACGAAGTCCTGCTGCCTTCCCCCTACTGGGTTACGTACCCCGAGGCGATCAAGCTCGCAGGAGGGATCACCGTCCCCGTCGCGGCCGGTGTCGAAAGCGGGTTTCGCGTCGACATCGACTCTCTCGAGGCGGCGTGGACGCCGAGAACGAAAGCCCTCCTGTTCATCTCCCCTTCGAACCCGACCGGCGCCGTCTACCCCCCGGACGAGGTCGAGGCGATCGGTCGTTGGGCGGCCGAGAAGGGCATCTGGGTCGTGAGCGACGACATCTACGAGTACCTCGTGTACGGAGACGCCGAATACCGATCGATGCCCGGAGCCGTCCCCGACCTCCGAGACAGGGCTGTGATCATCAACGGTGTGGCGAAGGCGTATGCGATGACCGGATGGCGTGTGGGATGGATGGTCGGACCTCCCGACGTCATCGCGGCGGCATCCAACCTGCAGTCGCATTCGACTTCGAACGTGTGCAACGTCGCGCAAGCCGCGGCCCTCGCCGCGTTGCAGGGAGGCCTCGAGCCTGTCGCTTCGATGCGTGAAGCGTTCGACCGCCGTCGCCGCACGATGTACCGGATGCTTCGAGATATTCCGGGGATCCGCGTTCGAGAACCGGAAGGTGCGTTCTACGCCTTCCCTTCCCTCGAGGCCTTCTTGAATCGACCCATCGGTGGAAGGGTTCCGGTCACCACCGCGGAACTCGCAGAAGTCGTCCTCGAGGAGGCGCTCGTGGCGTTCGTCCCCGGCGAAGCCTTCGGTGCGCCCGGATACGGCCGTTTCTCCTACGCCCTCGGGGACAAAGAGATGGAAGAGGGCCTTCGCCGCCTGGCCGGCCTCCTCACCGGCTGAGCCGGAAGCCAATACGTTTACACTCGCCGGCAAGGAGGAGTGAATGACGGGCGCGACTGCCAAGGCGATGCTGCTGGTCGAGCCGCAACGTTTCAGCGCGACGTCATTCGCGATCCCTGAGGTCGAAGCCGGCGGATGGCTCGCGATCGAAGCGACGGGAGTCAGCGGATCCGACGTCCAGATCTGGCAAGGGACGAACCGGTTCATGCGTTACCCGCTCATTCCCGGCCACGAGATCGTCGGGCGGATCGCGTCGGTCGTCGATGAAGCCTTCAATATCCCCATCGGAACGCGTGTTGTCGTGGAGTCGACGATCCGATGTGGAGCCTGCCGTCGCTGCTTGAGCGGACTTCACTCCTGCGCGTTCCGCAAACCGATCAACGCCTACGGGCGGCTTCCGTCGACTGAACCACCGAGCCTGTGGGGAGGATTCGCGGAGTTTCTCTATCTCGATCCCGGAGCGCGGCTCCATCCGATCAGCGACAATATCCAGGCACCCGTTGCGACCTTCACTCATGCCCTCGCCGACGGGTTCACCTGGACCGTGGAGACCCCCGCCCTTCGAGCCGAGGACAGTGTCCTGATCCTGGGACCCGGCCCTCGTGGCCTCGCCGCGCTCATCGCGGCGAAAGAGGCGGGAGCCGGTTGGGTCGGCATCAGTGGCCTCACCGAAGACAGCGATCGACTCACCCTCGCCAAGGAGCTCGGAGCCGACATGGTCGTCGACGCACGCAAGGCAGATGTGGCCGGATCGGTCGCTGACAGCCTCGGAGCCCGCCCCGAAGTGGTTCTGGACGTGACGAGGGACGATCCGGATGCCATTCACACGGCCCTCGACCTGGTCCGCTCCGGAGGCACGGTGGTGATCGCTTCGATCAAAGGCGTGCGCGCCGTCAATCAGCTCTTCTCGGACATCATCGTGCTCAAGGAGCTCAACGTCCGGGGAGCCTTCGGGGCCAGCTCCGCCGGCTATCACTGGGCGGCCCAGCACCTCGAGAAGGACCCCCGCTTGGACAAGCTCGTCAGCCACGAGTTCCCACTCGACGAGGCGGAACGGGCCATCGAGGCGGCCGCCGGCCTTCTCGGACATGAGGAGCTCATCGCAGTGGCAGTGACGTTCTGATCGTCAGGTCCCGGATACCGGGACCCGTTGCGTTACAGTCGCCATTCATGGACACCTGGACACCGACACGCTCCAGCACGATCTCATGGGTGCTGTATGACCTGGCCAACACGATCTTCGCATTGGCGGTCGGAAGCCGGTACTTCTCCGTCTGGGTCGTCAGGGACCAGGGCGCGACCGATGCCCACTTCGGGTACGCGACCGCCATTGCGATGGTGATCGTCATCACCCTCGCCCCGTGGATAGGGGCGCGCTCGGATCATGTGGGGAGGCGGAAACCCGCGTTGATCGTGGCCACGATCGTCACGGTCGGAGCGACCGCACTGCTGACGACCGTCGGCCTGTATCCGTCGCTGGCACTGTACATCGTCGGACAGATCGGCTTCACTCTGGGCAGCGTCGTGTACGACGCGATGCTCCCCGACGTCAGCACAGAGCAGAACCGGGGGCGGGTCTCCGGGCTCGGTGTCGGAGTTGGATATGTCGGCTCGTTCATCGCCATCGGGACCGGCATGATCATGCTCGAGAAGTTCGGATACGGGCCGCTGTTTCGGACCCTGGCGGCACTGTTCCTGCTGTTTGCGCTCCCCGCGTTCTTCTTCGTGAAGGAGCGGCCCAGGGCTCGTCGAGACGACCAGCCGCCGCGGTTCATCGACTCCCTGCAACACCTCATCCACGCCTGGCAACGGGCCCGCCAATTCCCCGGAGTGACTCGATTCCTCATCGGACGGTTCCTCTACGCAGACGCTGCCAACACCGCGTTTCTGTTCGTCTCCATCTTCGCCATCACCGAGATGGGATTCACCGATCGTCAGACCGACCTTCTCGCTCTGGCAGCCATCGTCTCGGCGGTGCTCGGCTCGCTGCTCGCAGGACGAATCGTGGACGTGATCGGACCGCGAAAGGTACTCCACGGTGCGATCTACACATGGAGCGCGGCGGTCGCCGTTGCAGTGTTCGCAGCCACGAGCGGCCACACCTCTTTCGGATGGCTCGTCGGCGTGCTCGGCGGCGCCGCCGCAGGCGCGACCTGGACGTCCGATCGCGTCTACATGGCGAGGCTCTCCCCTCCGGAGCACTACGGCGAGTTCTACGGACTGTATGCGACGGTCGGCAGGTTCGCGACGCTGCTCGGCCCGCTGGTGTGGGCTTTCGTCACCGTTACGCTCGGGTGGGGTCGGGTCGTTGCGATCGCCACTCTCCTTCTGTTCTTCGCCTCGTCGCGTGTGATCCTCGCTGGGGTGACAGACCGGTAGAGACAATCAGGACGACGAGGTCTCGTGGGCTCCTACCGCTCCACGAGCGTGTCGGTGGCGAGTTCGTAGTTGAGTACCTCTTCGACCGCGTAGGGATCGGGGAGGTCCTCTACGACGGCGATCTGACGGGCGAGGCGTCGGCCGATCTCGGCGAACCAGAGGTCGTTCGGTATCGACCATGGCCACCGGTGCAGACCATTTCGGGCGCCGACGACCGCACCGACGAGCGGAGCCACGTGCTCCGCGTGAGCGACGACCCCTGCGGCCTCGCGCACGACGACTGCCGCCTGCTCGAATCCTGGTGAGGAGAGCGCTACCACCATCGCCGTGACCTCGACCTCCGCGTCCTCGACGCCCCACGACATGACGGCAACGGATACATCCCTTGCCGAACGTCCGACGAGGTCGGGTACTCGCAGGAGAACATCCGAAACCGCCGTGGATCGATCGATGAATCGCTCGGCCTGTGCGGCAGTCTCTATCGCCCCGTTGACGAGGTCCCAACCCGTCTGCCCATAGCCTGCCGCTGCCACGGCACCCGCGATCACGCAGGAACTGACCGCCGACTCCGGGCGCGTGTGCGTTGCCCTCGCGCTCTCGATTGCCGTGGTGATCAAGCCATCCGCATCCTTGCGAAACCACACACCGACCGGTACCGCCCGGATGGCCGCGCCGGCATTGCGAAAGGGCATCGCCGTCGAGGGTCCCCGCTGGGACTCCTCGAGGAAGGCCGTGAACCACGAATCGGGCGACCGGTAGACGCTCGACCGGCCATCCTGCGGATAGGCGAACTCGAGCAGGTTCGCCGCGAAGGTCTCCCCGTCGACGGCCTGTGCCCGCATCAGGTGGTACGCGGTCAGGACCATCTGTTGAACACCGAACCCGTAGGCGCGACGGGTCCCAGACACGAGTAGCTCCCCGGCGGCCGCTCCAAGCAGCGCGCCTTCGCCACCCGCCTCGTACGTGGCGGTATGGCGTGACATTTCCATACTTGGAGCTATCGGACGACTGCCTGTCACCCTTGAGAGGAAGCGCGGGCGGGATCGCAGACCGGGAACGTCGTTACCCTTCACCTGTGCGTTCCCTCCTCTTGATTGCGAACCCGGCTGCATCCCGCTTCACCGGCGGCCTCCACCGCTCCGTCGTGCTCCGGCTGTCGAGGGCCTACGAGGTCGAGACCGTGTGGCCGACGAGTGCCGGCGAGGTGGAGGCCCGGGCCTTGCAGGCCGCCCACGACGGAGTCGACATCGTCGCGGCGATGGGTGGGGACGGTGTGGTACACCACGTCGTGAACGGGATCTGCGACACGCGAGCGACACTCGGCATCATCCCGGCAGGGACGACCAACGTGCTCGCGAGAATCCTCGGCATCCCGGCTCGTCCCGGGCGCGCTGCCGCATACCTCGCCTCCGGACCGCCCGCCATCTACGCTCCCCTCGCCCAAATCTCGCTCGACACCGGCGCCGGCACGACCGTTCGATACGCGACGTTTGCCACCGGTGTCGGCTTCGACGCAGAGGCCGTGAGGGTCTCCAACCTCGAGCCGTACCGCAAGTACTGGTTTGGCGGGATCCACTACGCGCGATCCGCCGTCGGGGTCGTCCTCTCGCGCGACAATCGGCAGCCGCCGAACATGCGCGTCGACGACGGAGAGCGTTCGGTGAACGCGGCCGCGGTGTTGGTCCAGGTCCACGACCCGTACACGTATTTCGGTAGAGTTCCCCTCCGTGTCTCTCGTCGCCCCCACACCGGTCTCGCCGCGTTGCTGGTCGAGCGACTGACGTTGCCGCGTATCCCCGCGATCCTGGCGGCGGCGATCACCGGCAGGAACCTGGAACGAATCCCCGGTGTGCATGTCTGGGAGGACGTACGGCAGATCGACGTGCATGCGGAGCCCCCGTCTCCCCTTCAGGCGGACGGGGAACTCCTCGGTGCCGTCGACTCGGTCCGGTTCTCGGCTCGACCTCGCGGTCTGCGGGTCGTCGCGCCGACTGCGCCGGTCAACGAGTAGCTAGAACTTCAGCTCCTCGGCGACCGTCCGCTCTGCTGCGAGTTCGGCGATCTCGGCAGCCGTGAGGAGCCCGACATCGGACACGATCACGGTGAAATGCTCCAGTGGAACGATCTCCGACAGAGCCTGGCGCCCCCCGAGCTGTGCCGTGATGCGGAACAGACCGGAAGGAAGCACTTTGTCCCTTCCGGCGGTGAGGTAGAGCGCCACTCCTGCGAGATCCGCGGCAATGGCCAGCCTCCGAATCCCGGCCTTCGACACCGCGGCGTCGGGCCCGATCGCATCCGCTCCCGAGAGGACCATATCTACACCCGGCAGCAGTTCAACCGCCGATCTGTCGTCGACCACCTCGACGTCGAACCCCGCGACCGTCAACTCGGCGGCCATCTCCACGCCCTCTCCTCCCGGCATCGCTTCGGTGCAACAGACTTGGAACGACGATCGCTCCCGGGCGGCATCGAGAACGGACCGCACCGAGCTGGATGCACCATGGACCAGGACCGTCACACCCTCGTCGATGAGGTGGGCCCCCACCGAACCGATCTTCGCCGTGGACGAGGCGAGGCGATCGGCAAACTCCCCCGCGACCTCGACAACACGATCCGCACCCTCACCGAGGGTGAGATACAACTCGTTGCAGAGGGCGAGAACCGGAGCGCGGACCGCCTGTCGATCGATGAGTAGATCGAGCGCATCGACGATCGCCTCGGGGTACGACTCTGGAGCGTAGGTTGAGACACTTCGCGCCAGCTGCTCGATCGCCTCTGCAGCTTCCGCTCCGACGGACGCGGCGCTGGACACGGTGTCGAGTGACACCGCGGTGACACGGCGCCATGCCGCCCAGTCTCGCCATTCCGTCATGTACCCGCCCTCCGAGCCGTCAACTGTAGCTTTCGGCTCCTGGGATCCGCGTTCGATCCGTCCGGTTTGATGTGGATCGAAACCTGTGGGAACGGTATTTCGATGGTCATTCTCGGTTTCTCTCGTCGCCCCCGGTACGTCGTGCCTCGTGCCACGATGCAACATCACCTACGGAGCGGACTCGAGTCTGGCCAGCTCGACACCGAGTTCTGCGAGGGCGCCCCCAAGTTCTGCGCGATCTCGCATGAGGGTGCGAAGCGGTATGCCGATCCTTCGATCGACTCTCGCGGCAAGGCGCCGTTCGATGACGGCCCGGTACTCATCGGCCGCCTTTCTGCCGGCTCTTCTTCCTGACCACCGCACCGTCCGGGCGAGCACTGTGCCGACGATGAGCGCACCGGCGCCCAGGATGACCGGCCACGGCCAGACGCCTTGCCGAAGCGCTTCGGGTCTCGCCCAGGCCCACACGAACGCAGACAACACGGCGATGACGACCAGCCACTGCACCATCGCCGCAAGTCGCCACCAACGGACCTTGGCGGGCACGGGACGGTCGTGTGATGCTGCGAGGGCACCGTCCACGGCCTTTCTCAGTTCGGTCTCGACCTTCGCCGGTCCGAAACGCTCTCTGAGTTCTGCCCCGAAGCCGCCCCCCGCCTCGAAGGACAGTTCGGTCACCGTCGCGGTGACCGCTTCGATCGCCTCTTCCAGGCCGGAGCGATCCTGCCGGCGACGACTCGCCACCTCGATCGCCTCATCCTCAGCCGTCGCGCCCAGCGCGCGACCGATGAGGCTTCTCCGAAGGCCCGCCACCGCCTTTCCGAGAGGGCCTGATCCGCTGCGAACGGCGGCATGCCGGCCGGCATTCTCGGCAGCTCTCATGACCGCCTGGCCGGCGAGGAGATCCCCCAGTCCGGCAACGGCTGCCGCCCGTGTTCCGGCCCAGCGGCGATCGAAGTCGAGTCCGGAGCCCGACCGAACGCCGGTGACGTCTGCGACGCCAGAACCCGCCCTCCGGATGTCCTCGACCAGTTTCCCGATGGCGGTACGCTTGGCTTCGAGGGTGGCCTCGACGAACGCCACGAGGCGCTCGATGCCGATCGGAGGTCCGCTCGAGGGATCGGCGGCAGTATCGAACACGACGGGGCCGGCGATCCCGTCGGCCTCGAGGCGCGCGAGCAGGTCGTCACGAACAGAGTCGAGTTCCCCGGGCGAAAGACGGTCGATCTGGTTGAAGGCGAAGACGAACTGGTCCCGATAGCCGGACAGGGGACGAAGGTACCCCTCGTGCAGGGAATGATCGCCGTATTTCTCGGGGTCGAGGACCCAGAGGACTGCGTCGACCCTGGGGATGAGCCGTTCGACGGTCGCCCTGTGCTCGAGAGTGATCGAATCGAAATCCGGCAAGTCGACGATGGCCAGGTTCAATGCAGCCGTGTGCCCGATCCGATCCTCGATGTCCAGATCGTCGAGGAGGCGTACGAGTCCCGGCTCGGGCTCGCTCGGCATCCACACGAGGGGCCGGTCCGTCGTCGGACGAATGCGACCGACAGGCGCCACGGAATCTCCGGCGATCGCGTTCAGAAGGCTGGACTTGCCGACACCCGTCCCGCCTGCAAGCGCGAGAACCACCGTTTCGCCCAAGTACCCCATTCGTTTCCTGGCCTGTCTGGCCACGCGCGCATGCGGCTCGAGACGATCGTCTGCGGTCAGGGACCACGCCTTCGCGACCACGAGATCGAGCATGTCGAGGGCCTTGCCCAGATCACCCGCCATAGAAGACCCCCGCGGCCTCTTGCACCGTCGCCGTCGCGTGGCGCAGACCGAGATCCGAACCCGACAAGACGGCTTCGGCTCGATCGACGAACCGTGCCTCATCGGCGTCGAAGACGTCGCGCAGGTGCTCGAAGAGGCCCTGACGTGCGGTCTCGACGAGGGATCGCACGACCGTCGTGCCGAACGCCTGCTCGAGCAGTTTCTGCTGGGCGGCGGCTGCCCCGGCGGCGACACCGAGTTCCCCTCCGGTCAGTCCGCCGGTGTGCGAGAAGATCGCGAGAAGGGCGACGAGAGCGACCGCGTTGATCCCGAGCGAGTTCAACTGTGCCCGCCGGCGCTTGTCGGCGCCCTGCTCGGCGATGAGCGCGGCGACATCCGTGGTCCAGTCCTCGATTGCCTCCTCGATGCGATCGGCCGCCTCAGGAGCACGCCTCCACAGCACACGGTCCCCCAAGAGGGCTCTGCCCGCCGGATCGAGCTCCCAGGCCGCCGCCGCCTGGGAGGCCGCGATGTCGAGCCGTCGTGCGACGGAGGCTGCGAACTCTCGCCGTGTCTCCTCGTCGAGACGTTCGAGGTTCCTCTTGCCTCCGAAGACCGTTCCCACCCAGCGCCGGACACGTCCCGCCCCCTCACCGACGGCTTGCAGGAACGATCCCGTGCCGAGAAACTCCTGCCAGCGTGTTCCGACCTCGGCTCGGATCAGGGAACCTCTGTCCAATGCCCGGTCGATCTCGTCGAGTTGGCCGGAGTATGCATCCTTGGCGACGCGGACGAGGTTGGCACCCTCGTTCGCCTCCTGTCGCATCGCAGCAATGAGATCGCCGGAACGCACGATCACGTCTTCCACGGTGCCCCTCGTGGTCTCCACGATGATGGCGCGGCGCCTGATCGGATCTGCGAGTTGCGCAAGTCTTTCTCGCAAACCATCGACGGCGTTCGCGGGAAGGCCCATGCACTCGCGGATGACCGGCTGCTCCGAGATCTCGACCAGGGACAGATCGTCGCGCACGATGTTGCGCCGACGAAGATGACCCGAGTAGTCGGCGAGAATCTCGGAGACACCGTTGTCGGGGAGGCGGTTCACGACGAAGAGGATCGGCAGCTTGCGGCGCCGCGCCCGATCGAGGAACTCCCAGGGGACCGCGTCCGCGTACCGCTGGGCGCTGGTAACGAAGATGCACAAGTCGGCGACCGCGAGCAGTTCCTCTGCGATCTCTCGATGCTCCCCGATCACAGAGTCGAAGTCAGGTGCGTCGATGAGTGTCACGCCGCGCAACAAGGGTGCCGTGTCGGCAACGACACGCAGGCTGCGGGCCGAGCCGGTGCCGGTCTCGTAGCCGCTCATGAACGTGTCGCGGTACCGCTGCGCGTGCTCCTCGTGGCACCAGACCACCGGCGCGGTCGTCGTCGGGCGTACCGCTCCGGTCTGACTCACCGGTCGTTGCGCGAGCGTATTGACGAGTGTCGACTTGCCGCTGCCGGTGGATCCGACGACCACGGCAACGACCTCCCTGTCGAGGTCGGCGAGACGAGGTATGAGGTACTCGCGAATCGTCCACCCGAGTTCGTCCCGAAGCTCCCGACGTGCCTGCCGGTCGGCAGACGGCAGCCCGAAGTCGACCGAGTCGATCTGGTCGCCCAATGCGTCCAGTGCAGCCCGCAACCGCGCCACCGAGGAGATCTGCCGTCCCATCGGCGGATTGTCCCACACCAGCTCTCCGGTTTCTCTTCAAGCAGTCGGTGCGTCGCGGGCGGGTCCGAACAGAACCTCGACGCCCGCGCCCCCGTCCGGGCCGGCTCGCAGATACAACGCCCCTCCCGTCGCCTCTGCGGCCCTGCGGACGATGTCCAATCCCAATCCCGTCGACCCGCTGCTCGACTCTCCCCGACGCGTCGGATCACCCTCGGGAAAGCCCGGTCCCGCGTCCTCGACGACGAGTCGCACCATTCCATCCTTGGTTCGGTCGACACCGATGTGAAACGGCGTTCCTTCCGGCGTGTGGGCCAGAACGTTTCCGACGAGCGCGTCGACGACTGCTGCAGCGTCTTCCTCGAGAAGCGCCACGAGGTAGGGCCCCCCTTTGACGTCTGCCGACCAGTACCTTCTCTGCTCTTGGGCGAGCGCCCCCCAAAACGAGGCTCGCTCCTCGACGACGACCCCCAGATCGGTACTGGCGCCTATGCCCTCGCGTAAGGGCCGGCGAGCCTGCCGGATGAGATGATCGACGGTTCTCTCCAGTTCGTCCAGGTCGCCGATGAGACGCTCCGATCGGTCGGGCACGGCTTCGATCTCGAGCCGCAGGGCGGTCAGCGGAGTCCGAAGGCGATGGGACAGATCTGCTGCTGCCCTACGCTCTTCCTCGAGGAGTTCGCCGACGCGACCAGCCAGTCGGTTGAACGCCTTGCCAACCTCGACGATCTCTGCCGGCCCATCCGGTTCGACCCGCGCGCCGAGATCTCCCCCACCGAGGCGATGCGCCGCGACGGAGAGATCCCGTACGGGCCGCACCACCGAACGAGCCAGTCGGTCGGCGACCAGTGCGGAGAGGATCACCAACGCGATCCCGAGGGAGCCGAGCACAACCCAGGCCGCAGTGACGTTTCGCTCCAGCAGACCCGAGGCAACGAACACCCTCACCACGGCAACCCGTTCCTGCCCTTCGAGAAGGACAGGAACCCAGATGATCTCACCGTCTTCTGTCGGCTCGCGGAACGCCTCGCCGGCGGCGGCCCGCCGATACCCGTCACCCAACTCGAACGGCTCTCCGATGATCGTCCCGTCCGGAAGGACGACCGAGAGCAGTCCCCCGTCGGTCAGCGCTCCCGATCCGACGAGCGCCATGACCTCTTGGGGTCGACCGTCGGTGATCACGACACCGAGTACCTGCGACAACGTCTGTGCGTCCCTTTCGGCGGTCACGAGAACCCGGTCGCGAGCGAGTGTCTTGACCATCCCGGCGAGTGGGATGAGGAAGGCGAGCACCACCATCGCGGTCACCGCGGCAGAGACCACGGCGAGTCGCCTTCTCACGGCGCGACCAACTTCACACCCACTCCCCGCACCGTGTGCAGATACCGAGGCTCGGCGGCAGTCTCACCGAGCTTCCTGCGAAGCCACGAAAGGTGCACATCGACGGTCTTGTCGGCTCCACCGTATGGCTGCCGCCAGACCTCTGCGAGGAGTTCGCGCCTCCCCACGACCGTTCCGGGCCGCTGCGCGAGATATGCGAGCAGGTCGAACTCCTTGCGGGTGAGTGTCAGCGTTCGATCGCCCAACCTCACATCTCGGGAGGCGAGATCGATCACGAGATCTCCGAGCGAGATGACGGACTTCTCGACCGTCTCCCCTCCACGGCGAAGCACCGCTCGTATCCGTGCGTCGAGGTGGGCTGCGGAGAACGGTTTGACGACGTAGTCGTCCGCTCCGGCATCGAGAAGGTGGACGATCTCCTGTTCATCGTCTCGGGCCGTTGCGACGATGACCGGAACGTCGGTTACGGCCCGAATCATCTTCAGGAGCTCTGCACCGTCGATGTCGGGCAGTCCGAGGTCGAGGATCACCGCATCGGGGTTTCCCGACACGGCCAGTTCGAGCCCGGCAAGCCCCGAGCCGGCGGCGCGCACGTCGTGTCCGCGCTCTGCAAGCCTCGCCGCCAGCGTCTGGCGGATTCGAACGTCGTCTTCGATGATGATCAGTGAAGCCACATTCACACCCTATACGGATGCCATACCGAATCAGCGCGAACACGAACGCCTTATCGCACCTTTAACCTGCCGTTACCGCTCTCCAACGCGCACACCGGCGATACTGCCCGTATGAGCACACGGCGTCTCGGACTGTTCGCCGCCTGGCTGGCGGCGACCCTCCTGGCGATCGCGCTCGCCTCCCAAGCGGTCGGACTCGTCCGGGACCAGGTCACCGATCGACCTTCCCGGACGGTCTCCACGCTGCTCGCATCCGCGACCACGCCGTCCACGGCAGTTCTCGCCACCACACCGACCGACATCGACCTCGAGGTCCCCCAGCGCACCACGAGTCCGACTTCGACGACGGCGTCGACCGTGCCCTCCGTGACTGCGGCATCGACCACGACGACGTCGGCCACGACGGCACCGACGACGACTCCGACGACCACGGCGGCGCCGACCCTGGACCGGCGTTACACGCTCGTCGGCGGCTGGGTCACGGTCGCATGCTCTGGAGACGACATCAGCTTCAAATCCGCCGCGCCCAAGCCGGGATTCTCCGTCGAGCGCACAGAGGTCGAAGAGAACAAGGTCGACGTCAAGTTCGAGAGCTCCGACCACACGTCGAGGTTCGAGGCCGAGTGCAGCGGTGGCAACGTCGTCGAGTCCATCGAAGAGAAGGACGAGCAGGGGGACGACTAGAAATCTGCAGTCGGCGGGGATTCCGCCGAATCACAGGATCGCCGAGGCGGCGCGGCCCTCGACACATTCTTCGAGGAGGCCGCAGTAGCGGCACCATGGACCGCCCCTGCGTTCGATGCCGCGCCCCTCGGCCCAGGCACGACGCAGCGCGTTGACGATACCGGCCACCTGCCGAGCCGTGGCCGTGAGCGAATCGATTCCGGGTTCTTCGCTGAGGCGCTCCCCCGTGCGGACGGAGACCGCCTCCACCTTCGATGGGAGTTCTCCCCTGTCAAGCGTCCACAGGAGTGCGTAGAAGCGCAACTGTTCGTGGACCTCCCCCAGCTCACCTGTCTTCCAATCGACGAGCCGGACCCCCGTGCCGTCGGTGAAGACCGCGTCCACCGATCCGACGAGGGTCACACCGTCGGCAGGTTCGACCTCGAGCTGGACCTCCGCTCCCTGAAAACCTTCGGTGGGAAAACGTCGGAACCGCTCGTAGAGGGCACCCACCTCATCGATGACGCGTTCGAGACCGGAGGGTTTCATCGACAGCGGGGCCAACTTGAAGTTCAAGTTCGAGCCACCGATCTCTTCACGGCACACCTGTTCGAGCCGTTCGGCGGAGATCGGTCCGCCGGCGAGATGCCTGGCGAACACACGGTGAGCGAGCCCGCCCCTGAACGCCGGAATACTCTCCGGCCCCCAGACCCCCTCGAGTCTGGATTTGGCATAGTCGGCGCATTCTCGGTAGGCCACAAACGTCGAACCGGACAACCGAACATCGTCGCCGGGCTCGACCTCTGGAAACACGATCATGAACGGCATGGTATCGACAGACCGCCGAGACCACTACACTCAAACCCCGTTCCAGGGCTGATCATGTCACGTACCTCTCGAATCATCATCGTCTTTCTCGGCCTGCTCGCCGGTCTCTTCATCGTGCTCATCGGCTCGTTCGGAATTGATCGCGCCTTGCACGTCGGCAAGGTGTTGCACAATGTCCACGCCTCGTCCGTGGACCTCTCCGGAAGGAACGAGGCGGGAGCCGAGCTGGCTCTCGTCGCGCTGGAGGACGAACTCAGCGCGACGCCCGCAGTATTCGATGTGACGGGGACGACCGTGGACCTCGACCCGACCACGGTTCGTTTCGACATCGACGAGCTGAGCGCTGCAGCCGCTGCTCTTGACGTCGGACGGGACGGAACGGTGATCGACCAGTTCAGGTGGTGGTTGGTACACATTTTCACGGTCGAGACCGTGCCGGTGCATGGAAGCCTCGACGAGAAGGCGCTCTCGGCCGTCTTCGACTACTGGGACGAGTCGGCGATCTCCATTCCTCCGTTCGACGGAGCCGTCGAGGTCCGGGGAATCCAGGCTGTCGCGCGATACCCGAACCCCGGCACCGGCATCGACCGACCGTCGGCTTCGAAAACGATCCTTGCATCGTTGCTCGATCCGGATCGACCGATCGTCACGATCGAAACGGCGCCGCTGCAACCCAACCTCGGCGTTGGGGACATCGACGAGGCGGTCGAAGAGGCACAGCAGATGATCGGCCGGCCTGTCGTCCTGTCACGTGAGGACCCCGATATCTCGGTGACCTTCACACCACGAGACCTGGCGTCGGCCCTGCGGAGTCAGATCGTCCACAACTCTCCGGCACATATCCAACTGAGCTTCGATCCGGAGGTGATCGGCGCGATTCTCGAGCCGGCGAGCGCCGATCTCGGAGTACCCCCGCGCAATGCTTCGTTCGAGGTCGGTGACGACGGCCTGGTCACCATCGTGCCGGGCAGACCGGGACAGATCGTGGATCCGGAGTTGACCGCCGGAGCGCTGGCGGTTGCTTCCCGCATGCCCGAACGAACCGGGCGGTTGCCGTTCGAAGATGCCGCCGAACCTGAATTCACGACCGAAGACGCCCTGGCGCTGAACATCAAGCATCTGGTGTCGCAGTTCACGACCTATCACCGCTGCTGCCAGAACCGTGTCACCAATATTCATCTTCTCGCGGACATCATCGACGGTGCCATCGTCCTGCCAGGCGAGGAATTCTCGATCAACGAGTACGTGGGACAGCGGGATACCGCCCGCGGGTTCCTTCCCGACCACACGATCGTGCAGGGAAAGATGGTCGATACGATCGGGGGCGGCGTGAGTCAGTTCGCCACGACGTTCTACAACGCCATGTACTGGGGTGGGTACGAAGACGTCACCCACTCGCCACACAGCTACTACTTCAGCCGATACCCGGAAGGGCACGAGGCGACGATCTCGTGGCCGGCGCCGAATCTCGTGTTTCGAAACGACTCCGATGCTGCGGTGCTCATCAAGACGTCCTACACCGACACGTCCTTGACCGTGAGTTTCTACGGAGACAACGGAGGCCGGACCGTCGTCGGGGAGCAGAAGAACGGACGTCTCCACACGGAAGTCACCTCGGAGGGGGACGGGACCGCCAGAAAGGTCACCTCCAGCGTCTCTCCACGCTTCGACGAAACCGAACCGCCGACCGAGTACACGGCCAACGACGAGCTGCTGCCTGGCGACGAGATCGTCAATGTGAAGGGCAGGGTCGGCTGGACGGTCATCGTGACGAGAAACATCGAGTACCCGAACGGGCACGTCGAAACCCAGGAATGGCGTGTCCGTTATCGGCCGCAGCCTCGTGAAATCGAAGTGAATTCCTGCATGATCCCCCCTGAGGAAGGGCAAGAACCCGTGCCCTGTCCGACCACGACGACCGTGGCGTCGACAACGACGACTACCGCGGCCGGTTAGCGGCCGGCGCCCGTCACCACGAAGAAGTCGCGAATCTGCTCGCCGGCGCGGCGAACGCTCCCCTCGTCCCAGCCACCGTTTCGCTGCACGGACAGCACGTTGAATTGCACATAGACGTGTCGAATCGCCGGGTCGGCCTCAAAGAGACGCTTCGCGAGACGAGCCTCGAGGCTGTCTTCGGATACCGGCCGTGTGAACTCCCGGCCGTCCTGTCCCGTGAAGGTCCGGTCGGTGTCGAAGACCGCCACCTCACCATGGACGACGCTCTCGACTGCGACGATCTGACCCACACGTGCTCCTTTCGAGCGACGAACATTAGTGCACGGATCCTCACCCGCCGATGGTCTGCAATTTCATCAGATTCGTCGAGGCGCTGCGGTTTGGAGGAGTCCCCGCGACGATCACGACTCCCTCGCCGGCCGAGCACACGCCGTGGTCGGCGAGGTAGCGGTCGGCAAACTCGATCATCGCATCGGTCGAGTCGAGTCGTTCGAAGGCGACAGGAGTCACGCCCCGGTAGATCGCCATTCTGCGGCGTGTGCGCTCCACGGGACTGAACGCCATGATCGCTGCGCAAGGGCGGTATTTGGAGAGCAACCGTGCCGTACTGCCGGACTCCGTGAAGGCGACGATGGTGCCGAGACCGAGATCCGTCGCCGCTTCCACGGCAGCTCTCGCCATCGCAGACGCATAGCCGGCCTGCCCGGGAAGGAACCCGATCGACTGATGGTCGGATCGTGGGCGATCGGCCTCCACGAGGATCCGATCCATCATCGCCACCGTCTCGATCGGATAGTCCCCGATTGCGGTCTCTCCCGAGAGCATGACCGCATCCGTTCCCTCCATGACGGCCGTCGCAACGTCGGTGACTTCCGCCCGAGTGGGACGCGTGCTGTGGATCATCGACTCGAGCATCTCCGTCGCGGTCACCGAGACGAGCCCGGCGGCATTCGTCCGGCGCAGGATGTCCTGCTGTACGGACGGGAGCCGCTCGAGCGGAATCTCGACGCCGAGATCTCCACGAGCCACCATCACACCATCGGCCACCGACAGGATCGCGTCGAGGTTCTCGAATGCCACTGCAAGTTCGACCTTCGCGATGACCGGCACCCCCGAGAGTTGGCGAACCCGCTCGACGTCTGCCGCCGAACGGACGAAGGACGCAGCCACGAAATCCACTTCGAGCTCGCGACCGAACGCGAGATCCACCTTGTCTTTCTCCGTCACCGCCGAGACCCGCAGATTCGCCTTCGGGAAGGCGGCTCCACGGTGGTCACCGACGAGACCACCCTCGATCACCTCGGCAATCAGTCGGTCTCGCGTTTGCTCGGTCACCTTCATGCGAACGAGACCGTCGGCGAGTACGACTTCCGAGCCCACCCCCACATCGCTGACGAGACGCGGGTACCCGATCTCGATTCGCTCCGCGTCCCCGAGGCCCATGCCGGCGACGAGGCTGACCTGATCTCCGCGCTTCAGCCGGATCCCGCCGCCGGGAAACGTGCCGACTCTGATCTTGGGTCCCTGGATGTCCTGCAGGATCGCCACGGCTCTCTTCTGCCGGGTGGCAGCTTCACGCACGAAGGTCGCCAGTTTGCGGTGGGTGTCATGGTCGCCATGGGAGAAGTTCAATCTGGCGACATCCATCCCCGCGGCGACAAGCCCGTCGATGGCCTCGGCGGTGGCCACGGCGGGCCCCAGCGTGACGACGATCTTGGTGTGTCTGGTCATGATCGGAAGCGTACCCACTCGAAGGCCCAAGTCGGGTACCGCCGCTGCATCCGGCGTCGGCGGCCGAGCCGGCATTCGTCTGTCTACGCCAGAGCCGGGATCACCTCACGCGCGAACAGTTCGAGACCATTCGTGTCATATGCCGCCTCCGCGAAGTACCCGATCGCGTAGCGAAGACCTGCATCCGCCCATGGCTTCAGCCTGGCCACGAGCTGTTCCGGTGTCCCGGCCATCTCGCGATACATCGCCTCCATCCGGTCGAGCCGGTCCTCGGCAACGTAGGGGCGGTAGTGATCCCTGATCCACGCCAGGCGCTCCTTCACGGCTGCCTCGGACTCTTCGCAGACGACGTTGAAGTTGCTCGATCGAACGATCGTTGCGAAGTCGGTGCCGACATCTTCGCAGTGTCTTCGAAGAATGTCTGACTTGTGGATGAACTCGTCGACCGACTGACCGAAGTTCGTGTACGACGCATACCGCGCGGCCACGTTGAGGGTCAGCTTCTCCCCACCGCCGGCCACCCAGAACGGGATGTGCGGGTTCTGGACAGGCTTCGGACGGCAGATGGCACCGTCGAGTGTGTAGTACTTTCCCACATGACGTACCGTGTCCTCGGTCCACATCCTCCGCATGATCTCGACCGCTTCGCGCAGCATGCCGATCCTGACCGAGGCCTTGGGAAACTCGTATCCGTAACCGGCGTGCTCGTGCTCATACCAACCCGCGCCGATTCCCATCTCGACCCGACCTCCGCTGATCACGTCGATCGATGCCGCAACCTTGGCCAGATACGAGGGCGGTCGGTAGGAATTACAGGTGCACATCTGGCCGAGCCGAACCGTGCTCGTAACTGCGGCCAGCGACGCCATCAACGTCCAGGCTTCGTAGGTCACCTCCTGAGAGGGGACCGGAACCGTGTGAAAGTGGTCGTACACCCACAAGGATTCGTACCCGGATCGCTCGATCGTCGCTGCCACCGACCGCATCGTCTCCCAGTGGCGCTCTTCTGGTATGCCAACGAGGTCCATCCGCCATCCTTGCGGGACAAAAGCACCAAAACGCATCAGTGAACTCCGATCGTCTGCGTGCCTGCACCCTAGGCACACCGGTGCGCGCTCGATCCGGAAGTACCATGCGTCTCCATGCCACGACCCCTCATCGCAGTCCCCGTGAAACCGTTCGGCGTCGCCAAACACCGCCTCGCCGCCGTCATGGACGGCCCCACACGATCGATCATCGGCCGCCGGATCGCGGCGAGAACATTGGAGACTGCGCGACAGACCGGAGCGGACGTCGTTGTGGTTGCCGGTGACCGAGGGGTTCGACGATGGGCTGCCACTCTCGGGTTCGCCGGCATTCCGGAGCTGGAGCCGGGCCTCGCCGGGGCTGCCCGGTCGGCAGTCGATGTGGCAGCGCTCGACACCCGTCCCTGGATCGTCGCCCACGCGGACCTCCCTCTCGTGGAGGTGGACGATTTTCGCGCCGTCATCAGGGCACTCGAGGAAGCAGAGGTCGTGATTGCACCGTCCTACGACGGAGGGACGACGGTGATAGGAGGAACCTTGAACGCGTTCGACTTCCGCTACGGGGAAGGCAGCTTCCGCCGCCACCTCGGCGTTGCATCCCGAAGACGGGTTCGAATCGTCGTGAGACTCGGCCTCGCCCTCGACCTCGATGGTCCCTCCGACCTGGAGAGCGCCATCAGGCATCCACGCGGAGCCTGGCTACGATCGCTGGTCGATCAGTAGATCGCCGCCCCCGTGTCCCTGTCGAAGAAGTGCAGCTTGGAGCTATCAATGAACAACTTCACTTTCTCGCCGAGCTGCGGGGCCGTGTCGGGATTGACACGGGCCGTGAACTTGGTGAGATCTCCCAGGACCGACGCGTCCTGGCCCTGGTCGGCAATCAGCTCCTGGATGTCGGGAGTGACCACCGGTGGGACCTGCATCTCGAAGTGCACGAACGCTTCCGAGCCGAGCTGCTCGACGAGCCCTACCGTGACCTCCAGTTGCTGATCTTCCGGCGCACCGGGAACGGCCGAGGCCATCTCGAAAACCTCGGGACGGATGCCGACCACCAGCTCTTTTCCGACATAGCGGCTGAGACCCGGACGTTGGGCAAGGAGCTCCGGAGCGATATGCAGCCGTTCGACACCGAACGAGGCGAACACCTTGTCGCCTTCACCTTCCAGAGTCCCGTAGACGAAATTCATCGACGGTGAGCCGATGAACCCGCCCACGAAGATGTTGACCGGATGGTCGTAGAGAGCGCGTGGCGTGTCGACCTGCTGCAAGGTTCCCTTGCGGATGACCGCCACACGGTCACCCATCGTCATCGCCTCGACCTGATCGTGAGTCACATACAGCGTGGTGGTCCCGAGCCGGGCATGCAGCTCGCCAAGCTCAGATCGCATCTGCACCCGCAGTTTCGCGTCGAGGTTCGACAGCGGCTCGTCCATCAGGAACGCCTCCGGCTCACGTACGATCGCCCGACCCATCGCGACTCGCTGCCGCTGGCCACCGGAAAGAGCCTTGGGTTTCCTCGCAAGGAAGTCGGTGATCTCGAGGGTCCTGGCAGCGTCTTCGACCCTGGTCTTTATCTCTTCTTTGGGAAGCTTCCTGAGCTTGAGACCGAACGCCATGTTGTCGAAAACGGACATGTGCGGATACAGCGCGTAGTTCTGGAACACCATCGCGATGTCCCTGTCCTTCGGGGGAACGTCGTTGACGACCTTGTCCCCGATGCGCACCTCCCCCTCGGTGATCTCCTCGAGACCGGCGACCATGCGCAAGAGAGTCGACTTGCCACATCCGGACGGACCCACCAACACGACGAATTCACCGTCACCCACATCGAAACTCACATCTTCGATCGCCCGCGTCCCCCCCGGATAGACCTTGCCGACCTGATCGAAACGAATACCCGCCACGGTGTCCTCCACCCATCTCGCGCTACAGCTGCCAAAATAGCAAAAAGAAGGGAGCCATGATGACTGACAGACGTGTGCTCGTGATCACGGGAGCGACCGGAGGCCTGGGCACTGCGCTGGTTCGTAGGCTCACCGCTTCCGACTATCGATTCGCCGCAACCTACCTCGTCCCCGAGGAAGCGCGGGTTTTCGAAGAGACCGTGCTCCTCGGTGAAGACCGGCTCCTCCTTGCACGAGTCGATGCCGCGGACACGCAAGAGGTGGAAGCGTTCATGCAAAATGTGGCGGAGCGCTTCGGGGCCATCGACGCGCTCTGTTGTCTCGCGGGCAAATGGGCCGGCGGTCGCGACGTCGCCGACACCGACGATGTCCGGTTCGACCGGATGATCGACACGAACCTCCGGTCTGCGTTCGTGGCGGTCCGGGCCGCGCTTCCCTACCTGAAGATGGCCCATTGGGGTCGCATCCTGCTGATGGGGAGCCGTGCGGCCGTCGACGCTCCGGCAGGACAAGCTGCGTTCAACGTCGCCAAAGCCGGTGTCGTGGCACTCGCCAAATCGCTCGCCCAGGAACTCGGAGGCGATACTGTCACAGCCAACGTGATCCTTCCCTCGGTCATCGACACGCCGGCCACGCGAAAAGCGCTCCCCTACGCCGACTACATGGACTGGCCCACACCCGACGAAATCGCAGCGGTGATGGAGTTCATGCTGAGCGAGGCGAGCGGCACAATCTCCGGCGCAGCCATCCCCGTGTACGGAAAGGCTTGATCTTTCAACATCCTGGCCACTCCCCGACGATCGAAGGACGATCGGCGCCGATGCGTGCCAGGTACTCGTTGAGGTCGTCCCTCCATGTGCGATACGCCTCGATCTGAAGCGCGACGAGGTCGGTGCCGTCGAGATGCAGCGCGGGATATCTGGCGGCGAGAGCGCGAGCAACGCCGGCGGTGGTGATTGCGTCGGCGGCCGCCCGGTGCGCTCCCCCGATGTTCACCCCGTAGTGTTTGGCAGTGACCGCCAGGGGGCGCTTGCCTTTCCGATAGCGGTCGACGTGCCGGTCCAGGACCAGCGGATCGACGATCACCGCCGGTGGGACACCAGGCAGGGTGCCGAGTTCGTAGCGGGCCAGCTCCTTGGCGAGGAGCGGCCAGTCATATGGCGCGTTGTAGATCGCGATCGGGATCTCGTCGTGAACGAACCGCCGGATGGCGGTAAGCGTCTCCCCGAGCACGTCCGCGGGATCGCCGCCCCGCTCTCGAAGTTCGGCGCTCGTGATCCCGGTGATCTCGGCGGCGGCTCGTGGCATGGGAATCCCGGGGTTGATCAGCCGGTTCACGATCTCTGTCGCTGTGCCGTCCGGGGCGACTTCGACAAGCGCCACTTCGACGATACGATCGGTCGCCGGGTCGACGCCGGTGGCTTCGAGATCGAGAGCGGCAAGTGGTCCTGTGTGCCAGCTCATGCCGCCACGGTAGCCGACGCGTGTGACAGCAAGCCGGCCTGGGTATTCGCGATAGGTACACTGGAACACGATGGGACGCTCGCTCAGACTGGCGCTCGTTGTATTCGTGTCGGCCCTTCTCGCCAATGTGGGGGTCCAGGGCCTGTGGCCTCACCGGAGCATCGACTGGTATGTGGCGGTAGTCGTTGCCGCCGCCACGGCCGTCACGTTGGTCGTGGTCGACCGATTCTCTTCTCGACGCATCGGCCGGTAGGCACGTACGTGGCTCGAACCCTCGGTAACCGGCTAACCTATGTCATGCCCGAGTCATTTCGGGCCCCGCAGTCGGTCCTTCATGGTAAGGATCGGCCCATTCGGTCCTCGCGATTCCCAGGAGTCCGCAGCTCGAACACGCGCGGGAATCGCAATCCGGGTACCGATCCCGGCGCGTCGACATGGCGCACGACCCAGGAGGTCGACAATGACAACATCCGGAACCGTCAAATTCTTCAACGAACAGAAGGGGTTCGGCTTCATCACGTCGCCGGATGGAGACGACGTGTTCGTTCACGTATCCAACATTGTGGGGGGCGAATCCCGCTCGCTCACGGAGGGCCAGTCGGTTCAGTACGAGACCGCACCGGGGCGCAAGGGTCCGGAGGCGGTCAACGTCAGGCCTGTCTGACATGGCACGACGTGGCGCTCAAGAAATGGCGAAGCGGGCCAGGGAGCGGGCCCGCCAGAAACGGCAGGAGGCGAAGCGCGAACGGCGTCAGTCCGCCTCCGCAGACGCCGCCGACCCGACGGATGCGCCCGACGAGGCCGGACTGATGGAGGAATTCCGAGTACTGAGCGAACGTCATGCCGCCGGCCTCCTCGCTGGGGACCTCTACACAAAAGAGCGCCATCGGATTTTCGTCGAGCTCGGTATCGAGTCTGAGGAAGCCGACTGAGGCTTCTGCCGGGTAGGCGTCTCACGTGGTAGCCCCGACCAGATTCGAACTGGCGTTACCGGCTTGAGAGGCCGGCGTCCTAGGCCGCTAGACGACGGGGCCGAGCGCGGCGAAAGCATCGCTCGGCTCGGGGGGAAGGACTCGAACCCTCAATGACAGGACCAGAACCTGCTGTGTTGCCAATTACACCACCCCCGAAAGGGACCATTACGGTACCGAAGGGGGTTGCTCTCGGCAAAACTCACCGGGCTCGCAGACGCGGATCGAGAATCTCGCGCAACCCCGAGGACACCAGGTAGAACGCCCCGGCAAAGAGCGACAGCGCTGCGGAGGCGGACACCAGCGCACTCCACGGCACCACACCGCTGAACGATCTCGCGGAAGTGATCCCGAAAAAGACGATCGCTCCCCAGCTGACGAGCGACTCCGTCTGTCCGAGGAACGCCGCGAATCCGTGGGCGACGATCGCTCCGACGACCGACAGCATCATGTACAGGGCTGCCAGGGGCAGCAGGTGTGGCACGAGGTGCCGGACCAGGATATGCAGGCCTCCTCCGCCGGCCACCCTCGCAGCCTCGATGAAGGGTTCGGCCATGACCTTGAGTCCCTGACTCCGCATCACGATCGCCCCCGCACCGAGACCGTTGATGAGCCCGAACACCAGCCCGAACCGGACCGGAGACAACTCGACCTGCTCGGCGATGATCAGCACGAAGATCGGTGCAGGCAACAACAGAAAGGCATCGGAGACATGGGACAACACGCCGTCGACCCATCCCCTGTAGAAGGCTCCCAAAGCTCCGATGAACGTCGCGATCACGCCTGTCGTGATCGCCGCGGTGAGCGCTACCACCCATGCGGGTCGCGAGGCCGCCAGGATCATGCTGAGCACGTCACGGCCGAGGGCGTCGGTCCCGAGCAGATGCGCGGAAGACGGATCGGCGGGATGCATCATCGTGAAATCGAATCCGACCAGCGGATCGTAGATCTTGGCGGGCCAGACCGTCCTCAGCAGCAGCGGATGGATCAACGCGGCGACCCCGAACAGCAGGATCAGTCCGAGCCCGACCACGGCGGTCGGACTCCCCCAGACGGCCCGGAGAGACCTGCGGATGCTTCGCCGGCGTGCTCGAATGCGTTCGATCACGAGTCTCACGCCGCCCTCCAGATCCGCGGGTCGAGCACCGCCTGCATGATCTCGAACACGAGGCGCACGACGAGTGTGAACACGCCGATCAGCAGCAAGATATCCATGACGACCGGCATGTCCTGCGCCGACACCGCATCGAAGAGCAGCGTGCCCATCCCGGCCCATCCGACGGATTCTTCGATGATGATCAGGCCGCTGAGCAGGTAGGGAAGGCTGACCACGAGCCTGCCGAGGACCGGCAGCACCGCATTTCGCGCGGCATGGTGGTCCCGCACGACTCGATCCGAGAGCCCTTTGGCGGTAGCGGCCATCACATAGTCCTCGTGCCTGACGGCGGCGATGGACGTTCTCATCACGAGCAGGAAATCACCATAGGAGAGCACCGCGAAGGCGATCGTTGGAACTGCGGCCAGAAAGAGCACATCGATCGCGACGCCCAGCATCCCCCGGTAGGCCCACCACCCCACGGAGACTCCCACGACCAAGGCGAGTCTGCCCGGCAGGGGCAGACTCCGTCGCTTTCTCGAGACTCGAGCCCCGACGGCCCCGACGGTGAACACGAGGAGCGTGGCAATCACGATCGTGATGGTCATTCGTCCCATCACGGCTGCACGATCGACCCCCAGCCAGTCGACGGTGGAACCCAACACACCGTTGCGCACGTCGGCCAGCCGGTTCCGGAGGACGTAGACGAGAATGAATCCGAGGAACGGGGGAAAGATCGTGTAGGTGGTGACGGCGAGGAACGTCAGGGCCCTTCCCCTCGCGCCGCGCCGCCAGCCCGCTATGCGTCCCAGCCACGAGCCAAACAGGTACGCAACCCCGATTCCGACCATGAACACGAGAGCGGTCGCAGGAATGGCCTTCATCAACTCCCCCGGCCCCACCCAGCCCTCGTCCGCCCTAGGGCGATTGGCCACAGGTCGTGTAGCGGTGGCCAAGTCTGCTGGTCCATTCGTGGCCGCCGTTCGGAAGGGACCGGTACGTCCATCCCGCGTGATGGCGGATGCGATGGTCATGTCGGCACAGAGGTGCCAGGTTGGTGGGATCAGTGGGCCCGCCCTGCGCGTAGGGATCTCGGTGGTCGAGGTCACAGTCGGCGGCAGGCATGCGGCAACCGGGAAACACACAGGTTCGATCACGAATCTCCACGAAACGTCGTTGCTCGACGGAAGGCCGACGACGGGTGATCCCGTCGTGGAGTGCAAGCCCGGTGTCGGGATCGGTGACGACGAACCGCCACTCGGCCCGCTCCTGCCGCCCGACCACCTGACGGGCGATGTCGGCGATGACGGGCCCGTATCCGGCCAGCTCACCCGGAGCTTCCGACAGACCAGTCAAGGTTTCGAGATCGACGTGGATGTCGACGACCCCTCGATCAGCGGCGACAGTGCCGCCGGCGGCGGCAAGGAGGTCCATGAACACGTCGGCCCGAAGCTGGTCCATGGTGCGAGACTCATCGGGGGCTCTGAGGGTTCGAGCCAACCGGTTGATCCTGCGGGTTATGGCGGCCACCCGATGCGGCGGCAGGTCGAAACCCGACAGATTGGCGGTCCCTGCTTCGTTGGGCTCCACGATGACCCTGCGCTCTGCCACTGCATCGTCGTAGCGTCGTTGGGCCTGCTGCGGGTCCACTGCGATGCAGAGCCGCCGTAGCCGAGCCGTCAGCTGGCCGACCGTCAACTCCGGGGCCAGGTCGATCACCTGATCGACGACGTCCCGGGCGGTCTCGACCGGGAGATGCGAAGTGGCCACGATGATGGCTTTGGCGCGACGCACGTCGATGTCGCCGGCAGCCAACAGTTCCCACACCTGCGGGAGCCGCTGCTCGAGGTCGAGCGCCCAACCCAACTCGATGTCTGCGGCGCGGCGGGTCAGGTGCAGCGCCGCGCGAATCTCGGCAGCCGCCGACTCCTCGGCCAGTTGCCGATCGTCGCCGAGTTGGTGCATGCGGTCGACAACGGCAGCCATGTCTTCATACACACGGGCCGTGTAGCACGACACCATCCGCTGATGGGCGCGCAGCACCACGATGCGATCATGGCCGGACAACTCGCCGACGTCGATCGACGCCAGGAACCCGGCCAGAGCCGGGCCCGGCTCCATCTCATCCAACCCTTGGGGAATCAATCCATCGAACATATGTTCGCATCGTATCATGCCCCACCGACAGAAAACACCCCCTTGACGGAGAAAGCCGTCACGTGTCCTGACCCGAGGACATGAAACGGAAAGGGTGGGGAACGCACCTGGCGGCGCCCACGCCCGGCTCCTCGAGTTGAGCCACGCGACGGGAACAACTCTCATTGAAACGGTCCGAGATGCCGCTGAAGCTCTACGGCGGCAGCGCATCGACCGGCACTTGTGATCGGGCCTCCAGATACGTTCGGGCCCGGCTTCCCCTTCGTCATCGTGACCCCACTCACGACCAGCCGGCGGGGCCTGTCGCTCCACGTCGAGGTAGAGGCAAGTTCGGACACGGGTATCGACCACACCAGCTATGTCCGATGCGAGCTGATCCGCTCGATCAGCCGAAACCGCCTTGTCCACCGTCTCGGCAGCATCGGCCCCGACGCCAGTAGTCAGGTCGCAACCGTCATCAAGACGCTGCTGAACTACTGACCGACCGACACAGCCGGTCGTTACCAAACCGTTCCTCGAAGCACCGATCCCGGACACCCGACGAGATGTGCGTTCGTTCGCCGCACTTGGTGATCGGCGTGGTGTCGCCGGGATCGTTCAACTGGGCAGGTCCAGGGGTCACTCGCCTGTCGGTGCACCCGCCCACCCCAGCCAGAGCGTGGCCGGGCCGAGAAGGATGTCGAACCCGAGCAGGTGGAACTCCCGATCCTCCGGCCACACAGTAACCGACTCCGCTGATGTCCTCCCGGCGTAGCCGGGAGCCTCTTGTAAGAGAACCAGGAGTTGATCACAGGGGAAGTAGGCACTTTGAATGCCGGGGTCACCCTCCGGACAAGAACTTGTCACACTCTTGGGTCTCTGATGCGAGTTAAGGGTATGAGAACAACAGAGGAGGTATGGGTGCAAGCCCCTGTTGCTGGGGAAGAGCCCTTCGAGGTGTTCTATCGGAATCACCGGACTCGGCTGGTGGGTCTCGCCTTTGCGATGTCGGGCAGTCGGCTTGGGGCGGATGATCTCGTGCACGACGTCATGGAAGCGGCGTACCGGGATTGGAATCGCATCCGAGAGCGTGAAGATCCGGTGGCGTGGGTCAGACGAATGGTGGCCTACCGGTCGGTGTCCGCCTATCGGCGGAGGCTATCTGAAGCCAAGGCAGTCGCTCGTTTGGCAGTCCTTCGGGAATCCGTCAGCTTCTCGGAACCAGGTCCTGATGCCGATCGGATTTGGAGCGAGGTGCGGAGGTTGCCCCGCCGTCAGACTCAGGTCGTGGCTCTGACATACGTCGAGGGACTCACGATGCCTGAGATTGCCGAGGCCCTCGGTTGCTCCAAGGAATCTGTCAACACACACCTGCGAAGAGCACGGGACACCCTTTCGCGTCGACTGAGAATGGAGATCTAGGTGATGAGCAAACTCGATCAGAGACTGGAAGAGACAGGCGCCGAGATCAGGGCCATGGCAGCGACGCTCCCTGAGCGTCCCCTGCGTCGGGCGGAGAGAGGCAGGCGAACTCGGACAGCAGTTGCTGTTGCAGGAGCCACGATGGCGGCTGTCCTCATCGGTGGTGCGGTGCTTTGGCTCGGGGGAGGCTCGGGGAACGACGGTGATGTCGTGGCCGGCACGGGGTCGACCCCGACAGACCCCGCCGTCACTTCACAGGCGCCGTCGACCAACGGTGGGGGAATCACCGCGGTGCAAGCGATGTTGGCGATTCAGCCGACTCGTGCGGTGATCGGTAGTGATCCGATGCCACCCAGTGGTGATGGTGACTCGTTCCCCTACCTGGTGCTTGACCTTCCCGGTACGGAGTTGGATGAGGCCTACGAAGTGTTGGATGCACGAACTGACGAGCAGATCGGGATTCAAACCGTCTATCACCAGTGGTGGACGAACGAGAACGGCGAAACGGTCGGACGTGAGATTCTGTTTCGTGTGCAGCATATGGGGCAGGACTTCGAGTGGTTCACCATCCTGTCTGGTCTGGCTGAGAGCACCGAGTCAGTACGCATCGGGGAGCGCTATGTCACGGTCTACAGAATCCCCGATGAGAGCATCGAGGAGGGGACGTACGACCTTGACGTCTTCTACTGGGTGGAAGAGCCAGGTGTCGAAGCTGTCTTGATCCCCTGGGGTCTCGCTGGCGACGAGGCGTTTGGTCTCATGGCTGGTCTACAACTGCTCGATCTGAACGAATGGCTCGCCCAGGCTGGACCTCCACCAGATCCGGGAGCACCAGCCACGACCACAACCATCGTGGAAGGTGGGTAGGCAGCCCGCCGCTACCTGACAGTGTCGGCAGGGGCCTGTCCCTCTCTGGAGGAGTCCAGCCGGGGCAGGCCCCTCTTCGGTGTATTGCCAGTTGGGCGGTGATATGGAAGAACTGGAGGTAGGTCTTGACAGGGATCCCGAGGGCGTGCAGAGGTGATCGCCGGACGTGCCGGTCTCGCGCACTCCGTGATATGCGCGATGGGCGCAGATCACTCACATCACCGTGCGATATCGTGTACCCAAAGGCGAAAGGTATCCGGCCTCGTCCTGGCCGAGGCCGGCAAGCAGCTTGCGGTCGACCCACGCCAAGATGCCCCGGTCCGGTTCTGAGCTTCCCCGCTCGATCCTTTACGGTCAACCAACTGTCACCGTTCATGTCTAGCCTCACGACGGATGGCGCACCACACTGAAGTCGACACGTGGGAAGTCCTTGCCACGATTGTCTATGTCACAGGCAGGATCTATGGGCCTGGTCTGAAAGAGGCATACGGTCGGTTGCACTCCTGGATGATCGAGTCCGAGGCTCACAGCAGCGCTGCTCAGGACTGGCTCGTGGCTGCGCGCTCCTTGCTGGAAGCCGGGCAGACTGCGGACCCGGATCTTCGCAAACAGATTGCCGCGACTGAGCTACGCCTCCGTATGCCGATCGACGATGCCCTACGCGGCAGACGTCGAAGACGCAGCACCGGAATCATCATCGGGGTTCTCGGACGCCGCTACCCAGGTTGGCTTGGGGCGTGGTTCAGACGACGAGGATCCCGCTGAACCTTCCTGGGACGCCTGTCCTGAACGGTTCGGTGGCGTCAGGAGTCGTCTGTTGGACGGGTTTCCTGGGCGGGTACCTTCTCCGGATCGCCCCGCCACACAAGGTATGAGTAGACGACCACATAGACGATCCCGGCGATCGTCAAGGCGACCAACACGTAGAAGGCGGCCTTCCCGCTGATGAGGACAACAATGAGGGTGGCCAGGCCGATGCCGGTAAACACCCGGCCGCCCGCCCGATGCGTCTTGACCCATGAGACCTTCGAGCTGAGCGTCCAGGGTGTACGGATGCCCACGAACCAGTTGGGTCGGAACTTTCCCATCGTGCCGCCCAGGATCACGAACAGGACTGCCACCGCACCTATCTCGAGGCGATCCTTTGGCACAACCCCCTGGTTGCCGATCGCCAGAATGGCCACTACGTAACTGAAAGCCATGGAGACGACCAGGGCCGTCCGCACCAGCAGGTAGGTCCCGGCGAAGGTGGGGTAGTTGGCACGGGCGGGGTCGATCCGAGGAATGTAACGCAACATCAGATACACCGCGAAGGTCACCACAGGAGGCAGCAACAGCCCGACGAACTTCCCGGCGTAACCGTCCACCACGCCGGCGGCATTCCAATGCACCGGGATGCGATCAGGCAAGGAAGGCCATTTGACCGCCGCCCATACGAACATGGCGGCGATGACACCCAGCTGCAGATACTCCCACTTGTTGGCCCGCGTAGACATCTCAGCCCTCCCTTGGTATCTCGTGACGTTGATCTCTGGATGACGTCTCGAACAACGCCATCACCGAAGCGGCGGCGTCATCAAAGACACCGGTGTTGATCGAATACACGATCGTGTTGCGATTCCGTTCCGACACGATCAACCCCGCGTCGCGAAGAACACTGAAGTGGCCGGACATCGTCGACTTCGCCAGGTCAAAGTGGTCCGCGAGCTCGCCGGCGGTCAGGTCACCGGCCTTGAGGAGATCCAGAATCCGTCTCCTGGTGGGGTCCGAAAGAGCCCGCAGGGTTCGATTGATGTTCATCGCCAGGTTCACACTATTTCGGTAACTACCGAAATAGTATCAGATCCGTGCCTCCTGTGCAACGAACCAGAACCTCGATCCGCCCGTGGCCCAACAGGCCCAACCCGTCGCCCTCCAGACGCGCCAAGACCCCCGTCGAGCAGGGGTCTCACGTGGTAGCCCCGACCAGATTCGAACTGGCGTTACCGGCTTGAAAGGCCGGTTCAGGGGGTTTTCGGCCTGTTTCGCTGACCTGCCAAAACGCCCAGAAACCGCCTGTGACCTGGCATTTCGCGTGAATCTCACTTTGCATCGTTTCGCGTCGTTTTTCGTCTGTTGTGGCCCAGATGTGGCCCAGGCGTGGCCCAAGATCGGAGCGCTGCCACTCACGGGGCCCCAGCCCCGATGTCTCTCGACTCATCGGACGACAGGGCACCCCTCAGCCGAGCCGACTCAGATCCGATGCACGAGGAGTCGCTGCTCGATCACGCGGCTCCCCAGTCTGATGTGGCCCGAACGCTATCCGATCCGTCGCAGAATCGCCCGGAACCAGCTGGTGAACACGGGCAGATCCGACACGAGTCGGCATCCAACCTGCGCGTAGACGTCATCCACCACGACTGCATCCGCCGACTCGACAGCGAGCACATCAATCTGAAACACGAACGGTCGAGCTTCTCGCCCAATCCGATGCTCATGGTCCGAGACGAGCTGGTTCGGGACCGGCCCCAACGCGCTGAGCGTATCGAACAGACGACGCTTACGATCCGACGGTCGGTTCCACCATCGAGAGAACCCGGGCCAGACAGCCTGACAGGCAGGCCGCAAAGCCGCGAACTGTTCGAGCGAGTCGAATGCCGGCGGGTCGAACCGTCCCAGGACAGACAGACCGGAGCGACCAGCCGCCAACCCCGTCATCTGGTTCCACCACTCGGACCACTCTCGGGCCGCTCCCGTCAGATCCAACCCGAACTCGGTGACAGCGAGGCCGTCCTCGAGGAGACCGGCAGCCAGCTGTGACACCCCGGAGACCGACAGACCGAGAGATGCGCGGATCCCAAGCGCGAAGTTGAGGTCCTCTGGAATACCGACACGCAGTTCCCATGATTGGTGGCCTGAGAAACGCAATGAAACCACACCCTCCCGCAGCCATTCTGGCTCTCCGAGATCGTCCATGCCTCAATCCTTCAGCGGGACTGTCACACCGGAACACAGTCGCAGGCACGGTCATCGCCACGAAGACAACCGGCCAAGTATGCGGACTCGGCTGCCAGGCAACTCAATTGGCTGCCACGCAGCGGAGCTGAGAGGGTCTGAACTCCCGACAAGCGGCTCACAGCCCGCAATCGGCGCTACCGGCCGACCAGGCCGGTTCAAGGGACTTGGGACCCGATTCGCCGATCTTGCCGCATGTCCCTTATCGCTCTCCCATCGAACCCCAAGTGTTCGTCACGACGCAATCTTGTCGCCGATGTGGATCGGGATGACGTGCTCCTCATCGTCACCCTCGAAGATCGCCAGTAGCTCGAGACGAGCTCCCAGGTGCTCGAGGTAGTTGCGCAGCGTGGAGAGCTTCACGTCTCCGGCTCGTTCGAGCTGTGAGATGGCGGACTGGCTGATTCCCAGCTCGGCCGCCAGCTCGGTTTGGGAACGATCAAGGGCACGGCGAAGCTCGTAGAGCCCTATCTCGGCCAGCGTGTCCTCCCGCAGCGCAGCCAAGCGCTCGGAGGCTCCTGGACGTGCCAGCACTTCTTCGTGAAGCCGACGGTAGTTCTTAGTGGAAGACATCAGTACCTCTCTTGTTCAGTGGGTCGTGCCATCGTCGAGCAGCATCACTCGATCGTCGAGGGCCTCCTACTGCTCGCCGGTGAGTCCTCGCCACCATTCTTCGAATTCGTCGGTGTACTCGACTTCCCACACTAACATCACTATAAGCGCTACCTTCTAGAATGTCTAGCTGATATCGGGCCGCCAACCGGACACATCCACAGGTCCCGGTGGTTCCCCGGGACTTGGCATGGCCCCCGGCCGTGGTGGGTGAATGTCGGGCTATCGGGTCACCACGGCCGTGATCGCGGACCGGTCGCCTCGGCTCGGATCTGCTCGAGCAAGGTCGCCTCTCCGAACCCGGTCAGCCGGGTGAGAGGCGACGTCCAGTCACCTTCACGGTCGACTCCGCCCAGGGCCGCCAGGGGCCGTCTGGTCACCCACCACGTCGAAGCCACAGCCCTCGTGTCGGGAGGCTCGCCGTCGGTACGCCAGCCTACATTGCCGAGGATGGCGCTCGCCTGTGCTTCCAGTTCTCGGTCCCGCCGCTCGCCATCCAAGAGGAGCAGAGTGAAGACTTCGGCGACCGCTCGGGGCCACTCACCGTCGCTCAAACCGGCCGCCACCGCCCGCCACGCCGCCTCGAGGTCTTCTCGCATCCGTCGGCCCAACCGAGAAAGGTGCAAGTCCCTTCCCCTTCGTCGCACCGCTCCCAGCCTGCGCAGCAACCGGTGAAGCTCGTAGAGTTGCACGACCTCGATCTCGCTGTGAGGGGGCCGGTCGGTCCACCCCAGGTTCCAGTCAAAGCGGTCCCAAGCCTCTCGCACCATAGCGGTCGGCAGATAGCCGGCCTGGGTGAGTTGGGTCTTCTCCTCGACGCTGTCGAGGAACCAGGTGATCGGCTCCATCCGCTCGGCGACGTCGACCGGCACTGGTACCGGGTGCAGCAGCCGATTGACACAGTGGGAACGAAGGGCATGGAGGTTCGGGCTGCGCCCCTCGGCCCTGCGCAGCCAGTCGTCGAGCCGCTCGGTGAGGATGACGCTGCGGTGGGTTTGACCGGGAAGGGTGCGATGGGGGGAATCCAGCACTCCGGCGGTGACCTCCATCGCTACCGTCTTCCACCCGGACGCTCCCGGGGTCAGCCGTCCCTCGGTCAGCGCTTCCTCCAGAGCCCCCTCCGCGGTGCCACGGGCGGCCGCCTCCTCGAAACCCATCACCTCTCCCCAGGCGAAGTCGTCGAGATGGGGCGGGTCGACACCGGACCGTCGGTATGCGACCTGGAACGCCTTGAATCCCTCTCGAGACGACCGGGCATAGGCCTCGAGAATCTTCGCGGTCTCGCTACTGCGGCACACCGCCGCATAGCGGGGCAGGTCGAGCCGGTCGAACAACTCGGCGGCGGCCTCGAGCGCCCGACTGTGCAGACCGGAGGGACCCGACCACTTCGTCGGCAGCTCATACCAGGCGAAGCGCAGTAGCCCGGCCAGGTCGATGACCTCGACACCCTCACCGGCGGTGAGCCACTCCACCACGGATTCCGCAGTGCGCGCAAGATCGGAATCAACCGCCTTCAGCTCCGCCAGCGCTTGCTGCAGTGAGTCGTCTTTCATGGGCCTCGGCAAGCCTACCGGAGGAGTTCAAGAGTTCTCCGTCCGGTCGAAGCAGCGCAAACGCTGGAAATGATGTCCGCGGCGGGTAGAAACCGTGGAAGACTTCCTCGGACCCATCGTGAGGTAGGCAGTGACCGAGTATCTCGAACCAGACGAACCAAGAGAGACAGCCCTACGCGCGACCATCGACGACCTCGCGGCGGCGGTGCTGCGGGGCGACACCAACGAAGAGGAACTCGTCGCTGCCATGGAAGCAGTGCGCCAGGTCCCGATCGACACAAGTCGAATGCTGAACGCACTTCATATTCCCGGCGACGCCGGTGAGCACGAGGCCGCCCTCCGCGCCCTGTTGGAGCGTATCTCCGACGGCTGGGGACGGTGGATCCAGTGTGGACCGGGCTGGTACCCGATCCTCGCTCGACTGGAGGAACAGCTCCGGCAGATCGATCCCGAGTACCGGGTCCACCAGATCAAGGAGAAGTTCGGCACGCTCCGCTTCTACTGGGAAGGGCGTGACTACAACACCGGCGAGGCGACGGTGGTCGACGCCGAGGCCGAGTCGGCACGGACCTGCGAACTGTGTGGAAGCCCCGGCCACCTGAGGACCAGGAACTCGTGGCTACGGACGCTCTGTGACGACTGTGCCCGCTCCGAGGGGTACGAGGACCTGTCCCGAGGCGAGGATGGGTGACGGGGCGATCAGGACCCTGAGATACCGACGCCGCTCATCCGTCGGAGTGGGACCTCCTCACCTCCCGTGGCAGTGCTTGTACTTGAGGCCTGATCCGCACGGGCACCGCTCATTCCGCCCGACCTTCGTACTAGCTTCCTTGGGACGAGCGACCAGCTTGGAAGCCAACTCGACTCGCCGCTCCCGAGCCTCGATCTCGGCCTCTGCAAGTCGCAGTCGCTTGGTCCACCTCCTGAGCCGCTCCTCGGCTGCGTCGAGACCACGCTCACGCGTCGCTATCTGTGCCTCCCGGGCTGCGAGCTGTTCTTCGGCTAGGCCCGCGAACACGAGAGTCTGATCCCCGGTTGGCTCACCGAACGCGCCCATCAGCTCGTGCTCGATGAGCGCCACGATCGCTCGACCCATCGAGATCCCAGCTGCATCGCAGTAGCGCTTCCAGGTGAACCACTTCGCCGAGGTCACCGGCATTCTGACCATCCGAAACGTCTCGTCCTGGTTGAGTCCCGCGAGCAGCTTGCGGTCAATCCTCGCCAGGGTGCCACGGTCGAGATCCATCACCGCCTCCGATGTCTACATGTAGGCATGGGCAACTATGTTGCATGTGCGTGTGGTGTTGAAAGATGACATGTGAGGGACCCCCTCCGGCTCGTGCACACTGATGGTGTGCGGTAGGCCCCTCGAGGGGGCGGAGCTTTCGAAGGAGGCCCCTGATGGTGATCCTAGGCGGTTTGGATGTGCATCGGGCTCAGATCACGTATGACTATTTGGATACGGTGACGTTGCGGGGTCGTAAGAAGCGGGCCAAGACGGATCGGGCCGATGCCCGTCACCTCCGCCAGTTGTTGGTCGATGAGCGGTTGCCGGAGTCGTGGATCGCCCCGTAACATGTGCTCGAGATCCGGATCAAGTTACGGGCCTATGTGGCACGGTCGGGCCCATCTTGATGGTGCCGACCTGTCTGCGGCGGGCGCCAATCGATCGAGGTGGCGTTACGGATCATCGACGCCCTCGGTGTCGAAGCCGACCAGCTACGAGCCGAACTCAGAGCGTTTGCCCGCCGCCAGCCGGGGTGCCGAGCCTTGGTCGATGAACTGTACGGGGTGGGTGAGCTCACCGCGGCGATCATCTGGGCCGAGATGGGTGACACTCGCCGGTTCTCGTCGTCGAGTCAGGCGGTGCGTCACACCGGGATCGATATCACGGTGTGGTCTTCGGATGGGAAACGCTCCCGGGGGCGTCTCGCTCGGCAAGGACCCCCGGCGTTGCGGTGGGCGCTGTTCGAAGCCGCCCTATGCGCCTCCCGCACCAGCTCGCCGGATCATCGCTACTTCCTCGACGTCAAAGAGCGTCTCGGGGCGAAGCGAGCGTATCTGTCGGTGGCCCGCAAGCTGGCCCGCCGGGTCCATCACATCCTACGCTCGCTCGGTGACGCCGCGTTCGAACAGGTCGCCTGACCGATACCTGTGACGCGCCCAGACCCACTACTTCATCTGATGTCGTGCAGCCAGCTCCAGGTAACCCGTGTCACCCCGGACGTTGGGCCGGTGGTCCTGGACAGATCGAGCGGCTGCACTCCTCGAGGCGGGATATACCCAATCCATCATCATGTCGCCGAACCCGACCGGTTCGAGCACCCAGATAAGGCAGGGCACCCGCGCGCCACACCATCGGGATCGAACCAAGGAGAAACCCGATGAGATGACCAACCACCGACGCGGACCTCAACCACCGATCCTTCGGTGTGTCAGCCACGCGCCAAGAACATCGACTTGCACCCGCAGGCCCCTCACAGATAAGGGTTGAATTGCATGATCGAGTCATGGACAACCTCGACCGGCTTCTGAGCGTGGGCGAACTCGCCGCATATCTCGACATTCCCGTCGCGACTCTCTACGCCTGGCGGTACCGAAGCCAAGGTCCACCCGGTTTTCGCGTCGGACGACACATCCGGTACCGCCGGAGCGACATCGAAGCATGGATCGACGAACAGCTGAAAGACTCGAGCGACGACGGAGGGTTGGTGTCACAGCCTCGAGGTAGGGTCGGATCTCGCAGAGATCGCTAGAAGGAGGGGCTGATGGTCACCGTTGCCCGTAGAAACCAGTGCTACCGGCGGGGAGCGGTCTGATGCGCGGCTCGATCCAGCATCGGCCTGACCGCCCGGCGCCTTGGCGGGCCCGCTACCGGGGACCCGACGGCCGTCAGCATTCGCGCAGCTTCGACCGCAAGATCGATGCCGAACGGTGGCTCCGTGCCGCCCTGGCGAAGGTCGACCGAGGAGAGTGGGTCGATCCCGAACACGGACACATCAGCTGGGCCGACTACTCCATCCAGCTCATGGCGGGACGAATCCACCTCGCCGCCCGCACCATCGAGACAGACCGGCGCTGCCACCACCGGGCGACACCGTGGATCGGTGATGTGCCACTGTCCCGGCTCACCCCAGAGCTGCTTCGTCACATGATGTCGGAGCTGACCGCCTCGGCTATGCCGCCGAGACGGTCGCCAAGACGATGCGCTGGGTTCGACTCACCCTCAACCAGGCGGTACGGGACCGGCGCATCCTCTCGTCACCCGCTCAAGGGTTGCGACTCCCCCAGCTTCGCCGCTCAGACATGCGCATCCTCGACGCAGCCGGGGTAGACGCACTCGCCGACGCCCTGCCGGAGCGCTACGGGTCGCTGGCGATCGTGGCTGCCTATACAGGGCTGCGTTGGGGTGAACCGGCGGGTCTGCGGGTCGCCGATGTGGATATGCTGCGTCGACGGCTCACCGTCCACACCTCCCTCATCGAAGCATCCGGCCAACCCCCGAAGCTGGGCACACCCAAATCGTCAGCCTCGGAACGGACCATCACCCTCCCCCAGATCGTCATCGAAACCCTCGCCTCCCATCTCGAACAGCACCCACCGGCCGACGGCATCATCTGGACCACAGAACAGGGTGCGTTCCTGCGACGAGGATCCTTCGGGAGGATCTGGCGACGAGCAGTCGCCGAATCGGTCGGTGCTCCGTGTCGGATCCACGACCTGCGCCACACCCACGCTGCCTGGCTCATCGCCGCCGGAGAACACCCGAAGGCCATCCAAACCCGGCTCGGGCACTCCTCGATACAGGTCACCATCGACCGTTACGGGCACCTCATGGACGGACTCGACAACCAAACCGCCGACCGTCTCGACGCCATCGCCCAAACCGCCCGTGGCCCACACGTGGCCCAAACCCCACCCGCCATCGGGCTGTAGACAAACAGAAACCCCCGCCGAGCAGGGGTCTCGCGTGGTAGCCCCGACCAGATTCGAACTGGCGTTACCGGCTTGAAAGGCCGGCGTCCTAGGCCGCTGGACGACGGGGCCGCAACGACGCATGGATGATAGGCGACCGGAGGCGACCCGCCAGTCGGCGGGCCCGCCCGACCTTCGCGACCGTGAGAGGTTCAAAGCCGTCCCGCGTCGATGATCCTCTCGAGGAACTGCTGGGTCCTCGTCGCCTTCGGATCGGTGAAGATCTCCTCCGGCGGCGCCTGCTCCAAGATACGGCCGCCGTCGAGGAAGCAGACCTGATCGGCGATCTCACGGGCGAAGCCCATCTCGTGCGTCGCGATGAGCATCGTCATGCCCGAAGCCTTCAGATCGCGGATCACGCCGAGGACCTCACCGACGAGTTCGGGGTCGAGCGCCGACGTCACCTCGTCGAAGAGCATGAGATCCGGCTGCATCGCCAGCGCCCGGACGATGGCGGCACGCTGCTGCTGGCCACCGGAGAGGCGATCCGGATACTCCGATGCCTTGTCGGCAAGACCGAAACGTTCGAGCAGCGTCATCGCCACGTCCTCCGCCTCCTCGTCGCCCGCGTCGAGAGCCTTGCGAGGTCCGAGGGTGATGTTGCCGAGCACCGTCATGTGCGGGAAGAGATTGAATGACTGGAACACGATCCCGATGTGCCGTCGCACGTCGTTCGGATTCACTCCCCTCTTCGTCGTCACCTTGCCGTCGAGCAAGATCCTGCCTGCGTCGATCGGCTCGAGAAGATTCACACACTTGAGCAGGGTCGACTTGCCGGAACCCGAAGATCCGATCAGACAGAACACCTCGTGTTCGCCGACCTGAAGATCTATGTCGTCGAGAACGAGGAGGTCCCCGAACGACTTGCGGACCTTCTCGAGCATGAGTTTCGGCATCGCCGTCATACGAGCATCCCACTCGATCGCCGCCGGCGATCGCGGTCCGAGTACCAGTCGGTGAACCGTGCAAGGGGAACACTCACTGCGAGAAACAGCAGCGCCGCCGCGACGAGCCCCGTATTGTTGAAGTTCAGCGCCGCATAGATCTGCGCTTCGCGCACTGCCTCCCGTGCCCCGAGGATGCTCACCAGGGCAACATCCTTCTGGAGGCTGACGAAACCGTTGAGCAGCGGCGGAATGACGTTCCGCACCGCCTGAGGCAGCACGACATACCGCATCGCCTGACCTTGGCTGAGCGCGAGCGACCTTGCCGCCGCACGCTGGCTCGGATGCACCGACTCGATGCCCGCGCGGTACACCTCCGCGGTGTACGCGCTGTAAGAGATGACGAGTGACGCAACGGCCCAGAACACCGGGCTGGACGGCACCCCGTGGAGACCGAGGGCGGGGACACCGAAGCCGAGCAGCAGGAGGAGGAGCAACAGAGGGATGCCACGGATCAGATCGGTGTATCCGACGGCAAGAATCCGCAGGGGGAAGAACACCGGCCCTTGAAGACTTCGCGTCACCGCGATGATCAACGAGATGACGAGGATCAGGACTTCGGCGACGAGGAACATCTTCACGTCGAGCCAGAAGCCGGCGAGCACGTCCGGCCACACCTGGGCGAAATGGGCGCCCGAGAAGAACTGCTTCTGGACTTTCGGCCACGTCGGAGAGCTCAGGACCGCCCAGACGACAACCGTGAAGAACACGACGGTACTGGCCATGGCGATCAGCGCGGCCCGCGCTCCCTCCTGGGCACGCAGGTCACGCCACCGCCGGAGCAGGCTCCGCCTCGACGAACCGCGGGACGTCGGTTCGACGTCCCGCGGTGGTCCGAACAGTCTCATCTAGGGACTGATCACAGGCGCTCCGGTGGCATCGGAAAGCCACTGCTTCTCGATCCCGGCGAGCTTCCCGTTGTCTTTGAGTCTCTGCAAGGCTTCGTTCACACAGGCTCGCAAGGGATTGTCCTTCTCGAACAGCATGCCGAACTGTTCCGGATTGTCACCAACCGACGGGAACTGACCGACAACCGAGGACCCTTCGATCTCGACCGCGCTGATATAGAACGCCGTCGGCAGATCGACGACGATGCCATCGATCTGGCCGGCTTCCATCGCGAGTTTCGCGTCGTTGTTCGTGTCATAGACGAGCGGCTGCGTCTCAGGCTTGATGATATTTTCGATGTACTGGAGGCTCGTCGTGCCGATTTGGGCGCCGAGCTTCAGCTTCTTCACATCGGCCATCGCCTTCGCGCTCGCTGCAGGCGAGGTATCGAAGGCCACGAGCGCCTGGTTGACGTTGTAGTAGCCGTCGCTGAAGTCGACGACCTGGGCACGCTCCGGCGTGATCGAGATCTGGTTGATATCGAAGTCGAAGCTCTTCTTCCCGGGCTGGTACGAGTTGTTGAACGGAACGATCACCCAGGTGACCTCGTCAGGTGAGAATCCCAGTTCCCCGGCGACCGCGTACGCAACCGCACTCTCGAAGCCCTTGCCGTTCGAAGGATCGTTGTCCTCGAACCACGGCGGGAATGCCGGGTCGTCCGTCCCGATCGTCAACGCGCCAGGGGTGACGAGCCGCAAGTCGCCCTTCGTGCACGACGTCCCTTCACCACCACCGGTCGCACCACTCGAACACGCGGCGACGACCATGGCGAACACGGCCACGAAAATGAGCCAGCGTCCCTTCTTCATCCTTCCTCCTCCGTCCGACTCCAAGAGCCTAGTGCCGCCCCCGCTCCCGTTTCGACGGAGCCGGCAGCGGCATCGACGAGGACGCCGGACACGACCCTCAGGACCTGGAATACGAGACCGGCGTTCAGGACCCCAGTCGCGCCGCGACATCGCGGAGACGGTGAAGGGTCGCTTCTTTGCCGAGGATTTCGAGGGACTCGAACAGTGGAGGGCTCACCGACGATCCGGTCACGGCAACGCGAACCGGCTGAAGACCCCGGCGTGCACCGATCTCCAGATCTTCCAGCATCGCGCGAAGCGCCGACTCGATCGTCTCGTGATCCCACTCGGCGAGCCCTTCGAGACGTTCGATCACAGCCGCCAGCACCGCCGGTGCCGTCTCGTGGCCGAGCACCTTTCGCCAGGACTTCTCGTCGTAGTCCAGTCGATCGGTGAAGATGAACGCGACCATCGGTCCGACTTCGGTCAGGTTCTTCACACGCTCCTGGATCAGCGGTGAGACCTTGCGAAACTGTTCGCGCTCGTGATCGGTGAGCGCCCGCCCGATCGACGCTTCCACGAACGGGGCCGCCCTCGACACGAAACCGTCGACGTCGAGATCCCGAAGGTACACGCCGTTCATCCACTCCAGCTTTGCCGGATCGAAGACGGCCGGATTCTTCGAAACGTCGGCGAGACTGAACCGCTCGATGGCCTGCTCTTTGGTGAACACCGTGACGTCCGGTTCGTAGGACCAGCCGAGCAATGCGAGGTAGTTGAACATCGCCTCCGGAAGGACCCCCCGTTCCCTGTATGCCTGCACGGAGACGTCACCGTGACGCTTGGACAGCTTCTTGCCGTCCGGACCGAACAGCAGCGGCAGATGGGCGTATGTCGCAACGGGTGCGCCCATCGCTCTCGTGATGAGGATGTGCTTCGGAGTGGAGGAGAGCAGGTCCTCACCCCGCACGACATGGGTGATCCCGTAGTCGACGTCGTCGACCGTCGATGCCAGGTGGTAGGTGGGTGAGCCATTTGACCGCAGCAGGATGAAATCGTCCACGTCCGCATGATCGAATCGCATGTCGCCCCGCACGAGATCCTGGAACCGGGTCTCACCGGGACGCGGGACGGTCAGCCGCAATGCTGCAGGCTCTCCGGAGTCCTTGCGCTGCGCGGCTTCCTCGGGGTCGACCAGCCGGCACAGGCCGTCGTAGCCCGAGAACCCGCCTCCTGCTCTGGCCTTTTCTCTGCGCTCCGCCAACTCGTCGGGAGTGCAGAAACACCAGTACGCCTTCCCCTCGTCCAACAAGGCACCGGCGACCTCCGTGTAGCGGTCGAGCCGGTCGGATTGTCGATAGGAACCGTGCGGGCCCCCGACGCCAACGCCTTCGTCCCAGTCCAATCCGAGCCACCGCAAGCTCTCTTGCGCGTCGTCTTCGTACTCGGGGCGGGATCGGACCGTGTCGGTGTCGTCGATCCGAACGATGAACACGCCACCCTCATGCCGTGCAAACAGCCAGTTGAACAGCGCCGATCGGAGATTGCCGATGTGCAGGAGCCCCGTCGGTGACGGGGCGATGCGGACACGAACGCTCACGAGGCCGCGACCTGGTTGGACAAGATGCCGATGCGCTCGACCTCGACGTCCACTCTGTCACCCGGAAGCATCGGCCCTACCCCGGACGGGGTGCCGGTGAGGATGACGTCCCCCGGTAGCAGCGTCATCACCTCGGAGATGAACTCGATCAGTTCTCCGACGCCGAACACCATGTCGGCGGTCGACCCGGATTGCCTCGTCTCTCCGTTGACCCGCGCCGACACCGCGAGTCCCTCTCGAGGGTCCAACTCCGTCTCGATCGCCGGACCGAGCGGGCAGAACGTATCGAATCCTTTGCCCCGCGTCCACTGCCCGTCGCGAAGCTGCAAGTCGCGAGCCGTGACGTCGTTGGCGGCGGTGTAGCCGAAGATCACCGACTCGGCATCTTCCGCCTTCACATGATGTGCGACGCTGCCGATCACCACCGCCAGTTCCGCCTCGTGATGCACGTTCTTCGAGATCCGCGGATACATGATCGGCGCACCGGGGCCGATCACCGCCGTGGCAGGCTTCAGGAAGATGAGCGGCTCGGAGGGAACGTCGAAATCCATCTCGTCTGCGTGCGCAACGTAGTTCTTGCCGACACAGACCACCTTCGTCGGAAAGACGGGGGCCAGCAGCCTCGCCTCCGCATAAGGGACGATGACATCGGTCTGTTGCCAGGCCACGAACGGGCTGCCTTCAAAGACGCGAATGCCTTCTCGTTCGGGGACGCCGTAGGCGATCTGCTCGCCGGTCCGGAGCCGCACCACCTTCATCGGCGCGACCGCTCGATGTCGCGCACGTCCGCACGACCTTGCATCACGCGGCCAGCATGTCGAGAAGCTCCGCCGGTTTCGCGGCGAGCTCGTCCATCGACACGGCCTGCAGGAAGGACCGGCCCTTGTCCCGTTCGTGGGCTGCATGGTCGATCGCGGCGCGCCTGGCATCTGCGAGCGTAGCGACGACATCCTCTGGGAGAGGTTCCGGACGCAACCCAAGCAGGATCAACGCAACTTCGACGTCTTCGGATGTCGGCCCCCGGCCGACCGACGCCGCCCTGGCAGCAGCGGTCGTGGCAACGATCCGTTCGAGGACATCCGGGCGATCGCCTCGATCGAACTCGGCATCCTGGACGAGATGCAGAGCCCAGCCGGCATCCGGGCCGGGACGGCCGAACGACCCTCCCCACTTCGCCTGTTCGGGTGTGGTGATCTCTCCGGGACGACGCTGCGTCCACGTCGCCGCCGCCGGCGCCGGCGCAGGACGGGGAAGGTCGGCACGATCCAGCTCGATGTTGGGTTGTTGGGCCACCGATCCGCCTCCTACACGAAGTCCAGCCAGTGCCGGTACCGATCGAGCTCGCCGGTAACGGTGCCTTTGAACAACTCCTGTGCCCGCTTCGAGACCGGACCCCGCTCACCGGCGCCCACCGACCGGCCATCGAGCTCGCGAATCGGCGTCACTTCCGCCGCGGTTCCGGTGAAGAACAGCTCATCTGCGTTGTAGAGGTCACTTCTGGTGACCTCCATCTCGGCGACGTCGTAGCCGTCGTCGCGCAGGAGCTGCATCACCGTCGCGCGTGTGATCCCGTCGAGGATCCCGGCGGAGACCGGTGGCGTCTTCACTTCCCCGCGGCGCACCAGGAAGAGGTTCTCTCCGGAGCCCTCCGCCACGAAACCGCGAATGTTGAGCAGGATGGCTTCGTCGTACCCGTCTCGAATCGCCTCGCGTTTCGCGAGCACGCTGTTGACGTAGCCTCCAGTCCCTTTCGCGTTCGGAACGAACGCCTGGTGGTCGAGCCGCCGCCACGACGACACCCGCACCCGGATGCCCCGCCGCAGTCCCTCCTCCCCGAGGTACGCGCCCCAGCGCCATGCGGCAATCGCGGTGCGGGTCGGGATGCCGGTCGGGTTCAGACCGAGCGACCCCGTCCCGAGATAAACGAGCGGACGGATGTAGGCGGATTCGAGTTCGTTCTCTCTGACCACCAACCGTGCGGCTTCCATGAGCTGGTCGACCGTCCACTCCAACTCGAGGCCGTACGCCCGTGCCGAGCTGTGCAGACGCTCCATGTGCTCCCTGTGACGGAACACGGCAGTGCCGTCGGAGGTCTCGTAGGCGCGAATGCCCTCGAAAACCCCGGTGCCGTAGTGCAGTGCATGAGCGAGAACATGGACGGTGGCCTTCTCCCACGGGACAAGCTCGCCGTCCATCCAGACAAACCGTGACGTATCCATGTCCCTAGTTTTGCAGGTCGCGAGCCGTCAGGTGTCGGTCATGCCATTCGATGATGGATTGAAAGCGCTCACACCGGTGCCTGGGCTTGCCCGATCGTGACAGCTCGTGTCCTTCACCCGGGAAGCGCAGGAACTCGGTGTCGACGCCCTGCCTGAGCAGGATCGTGAACAGCTGCTCCCCCTGCTCGATGGGACAGCGGTAGTCGTGCTCGGATTGCAGCACCAGCGTCGGCGTCGTGATCCGATCCGCCGACGCCAGCGGACTCGCCTGCCACAGGCGGTCGGCCCCGGCAGGAGGCTCTGCATCCAGATAGAAGCGGCCGAACGTCGCCCCGATGTCGGAACTGCCTGCAAAAGAGACCCACGACAACAGCCCTCGCTCGACCACCGCCGAGCGATACCGACGGTCGCGACCGATCAGCCAGGCGGTGAGAAAGCCCCCGTAGGAACCACCCATCACACCGATCCGCTCGGCATCGAGACGCTCATATCGGTCCAGGGCGGCTTCCAGGACGGCCGTCACGTCCCTCGAGTCGACGACGCCCCATCCATCGTTGGTCACCGCGCGCACGAACTCGACACCGCGCCCCGACGAGCCCCTCGGGTTGCACGCAACGACGCCATACCCTGCACCCACATACATCTGGAACTCGTCGAAGAAGGTGAAGCCGTACTGCGTCGCCGGACCGCCGTGGATGTTCAACAGCACCGGCACCGGGTCGCGGCCTTCGGGAAGGTACACCCAGGAGTCGATCTCGACAGCGTCGGAGACGACGGTGAAGTGCTCCGGAGCGATCAGGTCCGCATCGGCCCTGAAATCACCGTTGATCGTGGTGAGGACACGTTCGGAACCGCCATCCCAAATGTGCAGCTCCCCCGGATCGACCGGATCGGTCGCCACGAACGCGAACCGCGACCCGTCGCCCAGCACGCTGACCCCGGTGATCACCCGATCCCCGCCCAGGATCGGATCGACCGTGCCATTCGGATCGACACGCACGACCCGGACCCTGCCCGCGTCCTCGACACACGTGAGGAAGTCGCTCCCCACCCATTGGGGGCCCGCAGGGCTGATGGCGGGCGCGTACGGGAATGTGCTGCGGTCGAGGTGACCCGTCAGATCGGTGAGGGTCCCATCGTTTTCGCGCCGCCACACGGAAGCGATCGAAGGATGCGACCACGGGTCCGGCTGACCGACGACATGCAGAACCCCGTCGGGTCGATACGTCACGTGGGACCAGAATCCTCGCTCGACGAGAGCCTCGATGTCGCCTGTGGTCAGGTCGGCCTCGAACACTTCCACACCCGGTTCGAAGCCGCGTCGCTCGTGTCGCGCACTGAGGAAACCGATGGCCTTCCCGTCGGGCCGCCAGCACAGCGCCTGCTCGTCGAAGTCGCCTTCCGTCAGCAGCTTCGGCGCTTCCTCCCCGTCGGGGCCGATCAAGAAGAGGTGGCGCCGTCGATCATGCGTCCAACCCTTGTTGTCGAAGCGGTACGGGATCCGGTCGATCTTCCTCGGGCGGCGCTTGCGTTCCTCTTCGTCCAGGTCCGCCCACTCTTCGGTCCACACCGGGGCGATCGCTGCGATGCTGCGCCCATCGGGCGACCATCGGATCTCCTCGACACCGAGCGGCATATCGGTGACCTCTCTGGCCTCGCCGCCGGCGGCGTCGATGATCGCGACCTGTGGCTTGTCGTCCTCGTCCGGTCCTTTCCGGAGGAAGGCGAGCCGGGTGCCGTCCGGCGACCATCGGGGCGAGGAGTCACCCGGGCCGCGGGTGAAAGGTCGTGCCTCCTCGCCGTCCCATAGCCAGATCCTGCGATCGTACCGGTCCTCGTCGAGATCGAGGCGAGAAACACAGAAAGCAACCTTGACCCCGCCGGGGTGCAGGCGCGGGTCGGTCATGGAGGAGAAACGGGAAAGGTCATCGAGCTTCATGAACGTCCTTCGTCGGATGAGTCGAATGTAGCTCGTCGCCGGTCAGACGCCCCGGGCTACGCTGACGAAATGCATCGACTGGTCGCATCCTGGTTCGGTTCCGGGCTCTTGCTCAGACGTCTCCGCGGTTCCGATGCAGGTTCGGGAACGGTCGCGTCGGCGGTGACACTCGTCGTTGCCCTCCTCCTGCATCCATTCGGATGGGGCGTGCAACTCGCAGCGGCGCTGACCGTCACCGCGCTCGCCTTGTGGTCCGCCGGGCCGTTCGCCGAAGGAGATCCTGGATGGGTCGTCGTCGACGAGGCAGCCGGCATGCTGTGGGCGACGATCGGCCTCGGTGGATGGGCGGCCGTCGTCGCGTTCGTCGTGTTCCGCATCGCCGACATCACCAAGCGCTTCCCCGGCGTGTCCGAAGCGGAACGCCTGCACGGCGCGCTGGGAGTCACCGCGGACGACGTCGTCGCCGGCCTCTACGGGCTGGCGGCCGGATGGGTGTTTTTCATCCTTCTGGCGTAACGATGCGACAGCTCCACGTTCAGTGCAGGTCCAGTTCGACTTCGACCGCCTCGCCGACACCCTCCATGGCCCGCAATCCGTCCAGCTCCGCATCCGACATGCTGCGGTCGACACTCAGCGCCATCAACGCGATCCCCGGATGGTCCTGCGATCGTCCCAAGACCATGTCTGCGATGTTGATGTCGAGTTCTCCGAGGAGGGTGCCGACCCTGCCGATCATTCCAGGGATGTCCTCGTTGCGAATGATCAGCAGGTGATTTGCCAGCGGAAGCTCGAGGGCGAACCCGAGTATCCCGGCGATCAGCGGACCACGACCGACCGTCCCGGCGACGGAGATCGTGCGACCGGCCACCACCCCCGATACGCGAAACACCGACTGATACCCGCGGGCCTCATCGGAAGATTCCTCCTCCACGCTGACACCCCGATCGGCCGCCATCGCCGGGGCGTTGACATAGGAGACCGGTGCGTCGCTGCTCCCGGCGAGTACTCCTTTGAGCACTCCGAGGCGCAGGGGTCGAATCGCGTATTCGCCGAGGCGCCCTTCGGCACGGATCGTGAGGACGCGCGGGAGGCCACCGGCGAGCGCCACGAACACCTTGCCGAGATGCTCGGCCACCGCCAGGAAACGCCGCACCTCGTCGGAGATGTCCTGGCCGAGATCGACGTTGACCGCCGAGAGCACCAGTTCACCGTTGAGCGCAGCCACGACGGCTTCCGCGACGTCGGTGGCCGCACGATCCTGGGCTTCACGCGTCGAAGCTCCGAGATGCGGCGTGAGCACCACCTGAGGCAACTCGAACAGAGGACTGTCGCGGAGCGGTTCCGACGAGTACACGTCGAGGGCGGCGCCGGCCACCTTGCCCGATCTCACCGCGTCCGCCAGCGCCTCCTCGTCGACGATTCCCCCTCGAGACGTGTTGACGATCCGCACACCGTCCTGCATAAGAGCGAAGAGGTCGGCGCCGATCAGTCCCTCCGTCTCTCTCGTCCGGGGGAGATGCACCGTGATGAAGTCGGCTTCCGCGCACAGCCCCGCCAGATCGGCACAGAGCTCGACCCCCACGCGGGATGCTCTGGCGGGCAGAACATACGGGTCATATCCAATGAGCCGCATCCCGAACGCCGCCGCCCTCTTGGCGACCAGCGTTCCGATGTTGCCCAGTCCGATGATGCCGAGCGTCTTGCCGTGCACTTCGACGCCGCGAAATCGCTTACGGTCCCATGATCCGTTCCGCAGCGCAGCGTCCGCCTGGGCGATGTTGCGCGCCTGGGCCAGCAGGAGTGCCATCGTGTGCTCGGCAGCCGATACGGTGTTCGCCTGCGGTGCGTTGACGACGAGAACACCCGCCCGGGTTGCGGCTTCCAGATCGATATTGTCCACGCCGATCCCCGCACGGCCGATCACCCTCAGCTTCGGAGACGCGCCGATCATCCGCGCATCGACCTGGGTGGCTGAGCGAACAACGAGCGCGTCTGCCTCCCGGAGACGTCGTGTGAGCTCCTCGTGGTCCGCCTCGGTGGCCAGGTCCACCTGCGCGTAGGCGGCCAGCAGCTCCAACCCTGCATCCGCTATGGACTCTGCAACAACGATTTTCACAGCCGACATTGTTGTCGTTCGAAGGCACAAAACCAACATCGTGGCCGGCGATGCCATAGAGTTGGGGGGGAAAACTCACAAGGAAGTGACATATGAAGACATGGGCTCCCAAGATCATCGTTGCGGCAACCGACGGCTCCGAAGGCAGCGTTCGAGCTTCACAGGTGGCAGCCAACATCGCTCGGGCGTGGGGCTCCAAGCTCCTGCTCGTCACCGTGGTACGCCCCCCTGAGGGATGGTGGGGCATCGGCGGTGCCCCACCGACCGCCACCGCACTCACGAAGGCGCTGGACGACGCGCAACAGGAGGCACTCGACTCGACCCTCGGCGCTCTCGACCTCGAGGACGTCGACTACGAGACGGTCGAGGAGCTGGGTGATCCGGCTGCGACGATCGTCGGTTTCTGTGAGCAGAACAATGCCGATCTGCTCGTCATCGGCCGCCGCGGTGCGGGGTTGATCGAACGGTTCATTCTGGGATCGGTCGCCGACCGTCTCGTCCACTACGCGCCGTGCCCGGTCATGGTCGTGCCGTTGTAGGTCAGAACATCACGAACCGGAGCTCGGTCATCTCCCTCACGGCGTAGGTCGGACCTTCCCTCGTGTTGCCCGACTGCTTCACCCCTCCGTATGGCTGCTGATCCGCACGGTAGGTGGGCACTTCGTTGATCAGGACTCCCCCGAACTGCAACTCCCTGGCCGCCCGCAGGGCTTTGCTCACGTCGTTCGTGAAAACGCCTGCGTGGAGCCCGAAATCGGTTGCGTTGGCGACCCTGATGGCCTCATCGAACGTGTCATAGCCGATCGTCACCACCACAGGACCGAACACCTCCTTGGCGCACAGGTCAACGCCGAGGGGGGCGTCGGCGACCACGGTCGGGCGCAGCAGGCCGTTCTCGAGGCCGCCACCCGCAACGATCCTCGCCCCTTCCGCGACGGCGGCACGAATCCAACCGAGCACGCGTTCGGTCTCCGCCGCTTCGATCAGCGGGCCGACATCCGTCGCATCGTCGAGCGGATCGCCGACGACGAGTGAATCGACGGCCTCTGCCAGAAGACGCTCGAGCGCATCCTTCACGTCCCTGTGCACGAGAATGCGCTGCGTGGAGATGCAGCTCTGCCCTGCGTGAGAGAAACCTGCGGTTCGCACCGCTGCGGCCACTCGGCCCAGGTCGACGCCCGGTTCGACGATCACCGGTGAATTCGAGCCGAGCTCCAATGACACTTTCTTGCGCGGGGCGCGTGCCCGGATTCGCCATCCGACCGCCGGGCTTCCCGTGAACGAGATCAACGCGGGAATCGGATGATCGACGAGGGCGTCGCCGACGGTTGCCCCCGGACCGGTGACGACCGTGATCCAGTCTGACGGAAGGCCGGCTTCGATCAGCAGATCAACGAGACCGATCCCCGACAGCGGCGTCGCCGACGCCGGTTTCAGCACGACCGGACAGCCGGCGGCGATCGCCGGACCCACCTTGTGGGCGACCAGGTTGAGTGGGAAATTGAACGGGCTGATCGCTGCCACGACTCCGACCGGCACCCGTATCGCAAAGCCGATCCGCCCTTCCCCGGCCTTGGAAGCTTCCATCGGAACCATCTCTCCGGTGAACGTGCGTGCCGCTGCAGCGGAGAACACCAGAGTGTCGACGGCTCGTGTCGCCTCCGCCGTGGCGGTCCGGATCGGCTTGCCGGATTCTCTGGCAATCAACTCTCCGAATTCGTGGACGCGGTCTCTGAGCAGTTCCGCCGCCCGCTCGAGGACACGCGCCCTCGCATGCCTGGGGAAATCGTCGCGTGCGAGCGTTGCCGCCGCCGTTCGGCACGCGACGTCGACGTCGTTCACGTCGCACAGTGGAACGTCGCCGACGATCTCACCGTTGTACGGGTTTCGAACCTCGATGACGTCACGCCTCATCGTTTGGTTGCCTTGAGCAGTGCCAGCGACAACAGGCCGAATACCAGTCCCGCGGCGAGAAGGCTCACCGCGGCGGCGACGTCCTCCGCGCGGACCGCATGGAAGATCGCCAGCCATCCCGTCACCAGTCCCGAAAGCACGGCGAACCATGCCGCAGTACTCAACGCGCGCATCTCTCTCCTTTCGTCACCCTCAAGCCTGGCACATGCAGGGTGCTCGCGTCACAGCGAACCCTGGGCTCGTAGGTACGCACAGCGCATCTACGAGCCCAGGGTTCAGGGTTTTGGGTCGGCGGGCTCGTACACGATGGTCCCGAAGAGCTCCTGATCGACGCGTTTCTCTGCGGCGCGACCGTCGGGCGAGAGCAGCCACTCGGCGAGGTCGGCGGCCCCACGACGATTCGGAGCGTGCGCCACGACGATGAGGTGATACGGGTTGACGAGCCGCGGGTCGTCCGATGACACCGGCACGAGTGAGAGGGCCGGCGCGGCGGCAAGATACGCGCCCAACTCCGCGAGCGTTGCAGCGTTTCTCTGGTCCGCGACCTGCAGCGTGAATCCCATGCCCTGACCGGTTTCGAGGTACCAGGACCGGCCCGCCGGATCGATCCCGGCGTCCTTCCACAGCTCGATCTCCTTTGCGTTCGTGCCCGAACCGTCGGCGCGGGTGACGAACGTGAACGACCGCCGAGCGATCGTGCGCAGGATCTGCTCGGGTGACCCGACCAACCCGGAATCGGGAGGTGCCACAATCACGAATCTGGAGTCCACGAACGGCGCGTACCGATACGCCAGCCCGTCATCGACGAACTGCCGCTCCTGATCGGGAGCGTGCGTGATCAGCAGGTCGGCGGATCCGCGCCGCCCCAATTCGAGCACCCGACTCGTTGCATCGCCGACGATGCTCACCTCCACTCCGGGGTGCTCGGACTCGTAGATGTCGATCACCGCATCGAGGAAGCCGGAGTCGACGACGGTGGTGCCGGCGGCGACGATCACCCGATCTCCTCCGGCGCACCCGACGAGCAAGACCGCAATCACGGCGGCGACGAGCGTCCGCTTCACGCCGGAACGATCCGGACGGCGGTGGCCTTCACGGCGACGGTCACCTCGGATCCGGAGCGAAGTTCGAGCGCCGCCTGCGCGCCCGGCGTGATGAGCGCGACGACCCTGACGCCGACATCGACGACGACCTCGAGCAGCCGATCCACCTGTCGAACGTCGACGATCGTGCCGCGCCAGTGGTTTTGCGCCGATCCGGTCTTCGCCACACCCCCATAGATCGTCACGGCCTCCGCTCCGAACAGCGCCCTTGCGGACGAACCGGAGGGCAGCGAACCGATGCCCCACACCTCGACGCCTCCGAGGTCGAGGGCGACGAGCGGGTGGATCGAACCCGAGATTCGGCCTTCGAGAACGTTCGCCGTACCGATCACCGATGCGACCCTTTCGGTGGCAGGCAGCGCGAAGACCTCCGTGACCGGGCCGACCTGCCGGATCTCACCGTCGATCATCACCGCCACCGAATCTCCCATCGCAACCGCCACATCGCGATCGTGGGTCACGACGACCACTCCGCGATGATCGAGTGACACCACGAGTTCGCGGGCGACATCCATGCGATCTCGCACATCGATCGCCGCCAGCGGCTCGTCGAGCAGCACCCACGGCTCCGGTCGGGCAAGGGTGCGGGCGAGGACGAGACGCTGCCTCTCTCCCCCGCTCAACGTGCCCGACGCACGCCTGAGAACATCCGTCGAAAGTCCGAACCGTTCGACCAGTTGCCGGGCACGCGCCGCCTGCTCGCTCGACAACCCCAGCCCGAGGTTGTGCCCTGCGCTTCCACGAAACAGATACGGACGTTGAGGAAGGTAGGCGGTTTCGAGAACGGGGCCCGGCAGCCGTCCGGCCAGCATCCGCAGCAAGGTCGTCTTGCCCGCGCCGTTCGGACCGAAGATCACCGCTCTGCCATTCGGGTCGAGGATCAGTTCGGGAACGGTGACGACAGTCCCGAAACGCAGATTCGTCAGTACCTTCACGCTCCCCGCTCCTGCAGCCACGTCAGGGAGACGTTGACGACCAGTGCAATGGCCATCAGAACGATGCCGAGAGCGAGTGCCTCCCCGAACCGGGCCTGGCGGGCTTCCTGAACGATCGCCGTCGTGAGCACTCGTGTCTCTCCCCGGATGTTGCCTCCGATGATGAGGACCGCACCGACTTCGGAGACGACACGTCCGAAGGCGGCCGCCACGGCCGCCACGACGCCAGGCCATGCCTCTCGGAGGGCGACCCTTCCGCGGCGCACGTTCGACAGGCCCAATGCAGCGAGCTGTTCGTGGGCGTCGCGGGGCAGGCCGCGGATGGCCCCGGACGTGACACCGGCGGCGATCGGTATCGCCAGCAACGTCTGGGCGATCACCATCGCCGCCGGAGTGAAGATGAGTCCCCACGATCCAAGCGGACCTTCACCCCACAGCAGCAGCAGCAACAGCAGGCCGGCGAGGACGGGGGGCATTCCCATGCCCGTGTTCACCGCCGCGAGGAGCAGCCTCCTCCCCCTGAACCGGCCGAGGCCGAGCGCCGCACCCAAAGGGACGCCTGCGAGCACGCCGAGGAGCGTCGCGGCTCCGCTCACGATCAACGTGAGCCACACGACAGCCTGCAGCTCGGCTCCGAACCGGCCGACGAGTTCCACCGCCTGACGGATCACGTCCGCGAGAAAGCTCATCGGATCTTGAAATACCAGAGCCAGGCGACGGCGGCGATCACGGCCGCCCAGAGGGCGAGTCTGACGAGTTTCTTCAGCAGCCAGAAGCCCACGAGCACTACTGCTGCGATCGCGATGACCAGCGGCACGTTCTGCACGAAATGGAGCCTAATCACACCCGGCGGTCGACCGTCAGGGACAGCCGGCCACCCGCTACTCGAGAACGACGGACGCCGGGGTGAGACGCGGAACGACTCGATCCGCTGCGGCGAGGTCTGCAGATCCTGCGCGCCGGACGGCCACGACGAACATTCCTGCCCGCTTCGCCGCCATCACGCCCGCAGGAGAGTCCTCGACGGCGACGCAGTCCTCGGGAGAGAAGCCGAGCCGGCGAGCAGCCTCGAGAAAGAGGTCAGGCTCCGGCTTGCCGGCGTCGACCTCGTCCCCTGCGACCACGACTTGGAAGAAGCGGTCCAGTCCGGTGGACGAGAGCGTGAGGGCCAGACGCCGTCGAGAGCTCGATGACGCCACGGCGAGTGGGACATCGCGGGCAACCAGGACCTCCAGTGTGTCTTTGACATCCTCGAACGCCTCGAGTGACACGACGAACCGTTTCGAGATCGCGATGCCCAGCTCCTCGGAGAAACGACGAGGGGACGGCAGCGCGACCCGCCGGGCGAAATGCTCGTAGGCGTCGGCTTCGGAACGACCGGTCAACGACTCGATGTCGTCGTCACCGGGGGTCGTCCCATATCGTGTCAGCACCGCGCGCCACGCATCCCACGCAAGCGCTTCAGAGTCGACGAGGACTCCGTCGCAGTCGAACACGACAGGGGTCATGCCCTGGATCGCAGCATCTCGTTGGCCCGTTTTGGATCCGCCTTGCCTCTGGTCGCCCGCATCACTTGTCCCATCAGGAAGGCGAGCACCTTCATGTCGCCGCTCCTGAGCCGGTCTGCTGCCTCCGGGTTGGCACCGAGCACTTCATCCACGACCGCCTCGAGCACGCCTACGTCACTCAACTGAAGCAGGTCGCGCCGTTCTGCGACCTCTCGCGGGGAACCCTCGCCGCTCAGGACACCTTCGAGAACGGGCTTTGCCGCGCTGCTCGACAGGTCGCCGCCATCGACGAGACCAGACAGTTCTGCGAGCGCCTCCCCGGTCAGGGACGTATCGGACGGCTTCTTGCCTTCTCTTCGCAGATAGGCGGTGACCTCGCCGGTCAGCCAGTTCGCCACCGTGCGGGCCTTGCCTCCCGCGTCGACGGCCGCCTCGAAAAAGTCCCCGAGACCCCCTGCGACGAGTGTTGCAGCGGTGCCCGGGTCGAGCCCGAGGGTGATGTAGCGCACACGTTGCCGGGCCGGCAGCTCGGGCAGTCCGGCCCGGATGCGCTCGCGCCACTCGTCGGAGACCACGATCGGCACGAGGTCCGGTTCCGTGAAGTAGCGGTAGTCGGAGCTCTCTTCCTTGGACCGCATACTGTGGGTCACACCGGCGGCCTCGTCCCAGTGCCGGGTCTCCTGGCTCACGGGCGTTCCGGCGTCGAGGAGCCGCCTCTGCCGTTCGACCTCGAACGTCAACGCGCGCTCCAACGAGCGGAACGAGTTCATGTTCTTGATCTCCACCTTCACGCCGAGGACTTCGGAACCCTGCGGGCGCAGTGAGATGTTGGCGTCGAACCTCATGCTGCCCTCCTCGAGCCTCACATCCGAGACGTCGAGCGTCGCCACGATCTCCCGCAACTCCTGCACGTAGGCCCGAGCCTGTGCAGGGCTTCGAAGGTCCGGCTCGGAGACGATCTCGACGAGTGGAACACCGGCACGGTTGAAATCCAACAGGGTGTAGTCGGCACTCTGAATCCGGCCGTCGCCGCCGACGTGCGTCGACTTCCCCGTGTCCTCCTCCATATGCACCCTGGTCACACCGATCCGCGCGGCCTCACCTTCTGCAACGACGTCGAGGTGGCCGTCAGAACAAATCGGGATGTCGAACTGTGAGATCTGGTAGTTCTTCGGCATGTCTGCGTAGAAGTAGTTCTTCCGGTGAAAGACCGACCATGGAGCGATCGTCGAATCCAACGCCAGTCCGATGGCGACGATCCACTCGATGGCCTGTTCGTTGGGTACCGGCAGAGCTCCCGGCAACCCGAGACACACCGGACAGGTGTGGGTATTCGGTTCCGCACCGAACTCGGCCGAACATCCACAGAACATCTTCGACCGCGTCTTCAACTCGACGTGCGTTTCGATTCCGATGACCGCCTCGTAGTTCACGGCGCCACCTTTCGGGACGGCAGCGGCTCGAACTCCGCCAGACGCTCGACCTCGGCCGCAACCCTGAACAGCATGCGTTCCCCGAGTGCCGGCGCCATCACCTGGAAGCCGACAGGGAGGCCTTTCGTGTCCACACCCGCGGGTACGCTGATCGACGGGTCTCCTGCCAGGTTCGAAGGGATCGTGCAGATGTCGCTCATGTACATCGACAGCGGATCCTGCGTTCGAGCCCCCAACGTGAACGCCGTCGTCGGGCTCGTCGGCGAGATGAGAACGTCGACGATCGCGTACGCCTCCGTGAAATCCCGGATCACGAGCGTGCGGACACGCTGCGCCTGTCCGTAGAACGCGTCGTAGTAGCCGGCGGAGAGCGCGTACGTGCCCAGCAGTACGCGACGGGTCACTTCCGGGCCGAACCCGGCGTGACGGGTGCGGGCCATCATCTCTTCGACCGTCCTCCCGTCGACCCGGTTGCCGTAGCGAACCCCGTCGAATCGTGCCAGGTTCGCCGAGCACTCGGCCGGGGCGATCAGGTAGTACGTCGACAGGGCGTATTCGGTCGATGGCAGCGAGACCTCGACGACGCCTGCACCGGCATCCGTGAGCCTGTCGACCAGCCTGGTGAACGCGTCGAGGACATCGGGTTCGATTCCCTCACCGGAGAGTTCTCGAACCACCCCGATCCGAACGCCGGAGACACCTTCGTCGAGACCGGAACGAAACTCGGGAACGTCTCCCCGATACGACGTGGCGTCCATGGGATCGTGCCCGGTGATCGTCTCGAACACGGAGACGGAATCTTCCACCGTGCGGGTGATCGGTCCGATCTGGTCCAGTGAAGACGCGAAGGCGATCAGCCCGTACCGGGATACGAGCCCGTAGGTGGGCTTCATGCCGACGACACCGCAAAGCGATGCAGGCTGGCGGATCGAACCTCCGGTGTCGGAACCGAGGGCGGCCAGGGCGGACCCTGCCGCGACGGTGACCGCCGACCCTCCAGAGGAGCCACCGGGAACCCGATCGGTGTCCCACGGGTTCCGACTGGGCCCGTACGCAGAGTTCTCCGTCGAGGACCCCATCGCGAATTCGTCCAGGTTCGTCTTGCCGACGATGACGGCTCCGGCGGCGCGAAGCCGTCTCACGACCGTCGCATCGTACGGCGGGATGTATCCGGAGAGAACCTGCGAGCCGGCGGTCGTTTCGACGCCTCTGGTCACCATGTTGTCCTTGACGGCGATGGGGATGCCCTGGAGCGGTCCGAGGTCCTCGCCCCTGCCGAACGACTGGTCGGCCGCCGACGCGGCGGCACGGGCACCTTCGTGGTCCAGCGTCAGGTACGCGTGCAGCTCGGCTTCTGTCCGGGCGGCCTGCTCCCTCACGGCTTCGAGGAGTTCGACCGCGGAGGTTTCCCCGGAGCGCAGCATGTCGGCTGCCTGCCGGACGGTGAGGTCCGTCAGATCGGTCATCAGGTCTCCATCGCTGGTGGCACGCGGATGTATCCGTCCTCGGTTGCCGGGGCCTGGTCGAGGACGAGGGAGCGCTCGAGAGAAGGCCGTACCTCGTCCGGACGGAACGCGTTGACCATCGAGAGCGGATGGGAGGTCGGCTCAACGCCGTCGGTCGGAAGCTGCTGCACTCTCGCCGCGTGGTCGAGGATCACTCCGAGCTGATCCCGGTACCGGTCCAGTTCCTCATCGGACAGATCGATCCGGGCGAGCCGCGCCACGTAGGCGATGTCGATGTTGATGGGCATGCGCCGATGTTAGGCAACAACCAAAACACAACATGCATCAGCCGCTGCTCGGGTTCCTCAGGACCCCGAGCCCAACATTTCCTCCAGGAGTGCCTCGACGTTGCGCCCGATCTCGTCACGTACCACCCTGACGGCCTCTATGGGCTGCCCGTGAGGGTCGGGAAGTTCCCAGTCGATGTAGCGCTTCCCGGGGAAGTAGGGACAGGCATCTCCGCATCCCATCGTCACGACGACGTCGGATGCCTCGACGATGTCATCGGTGAACGGCTTCGGAAACGCCTCGGAGATGTCGATGCCGACCTCGGCCATCGCTTCGACGGCCTGAGGATTGACTTCGCTGCCCGGGTCCGATCCACCTGCGAACACGACCAGCCGGTCCCCTGCGAGGTGTCGTGCCCACGCCGCCGACATCTGGCTGCGACCCGCATTGTGAACACAGACGAAGATCACCGCAGGCTTCGCGGGTCCGTCGCCGAGTATCGAACGGGCATCGAGACGGTCCCGTACGAACCGCTCGAGATGCCCTTCGTCGTGGTCGCCGATCCCCTCCAGCAGCAGCCGCGTCTCTTCGATCAGGCGAGCGACTTCTGCGGGATCGACGGTGAATTCCTCTGACAACCGATGCTGCAACGATGCCTCCCGTTCGTACCCTCCACGGTAACGGATCTTCTTCGAAGGTCACTAACGTGAGCATCCGCATCGCATCGGGGTCGGACCGTGAACATACTCATCGCAGCAGCCGAATACGCACCGCTGGCCCGCACGGGAGGCCTGGGAGAAGCCGTTGCCGGCCTTGCCGGTGCGCTGCGACGGCTCGGCGTCGACGTCACCGTCGTCATTCCTCGCTATCGACATCTGGCGGACGCAGGGATACCCGTGACAAGACCGGCGTCGGCGCGCCGTATCGACGTCGACGGGGTCGGTGTCCTGGCGCTCGAAGATCCCGAGGCGTTCGATCGAGACGGCATCTACGGTCCGACGCCGGGGACCGCATACGAGGACGAATGGTGGCGCTGGGGACGGTTCGCAAGGCTGGTCGGAGAACTCGCCGGCGGTTTCGATCTTCTGCACGTCAACGACGGGCACCCGGCCCCGGCGGTACTCCTCACCGGCACGCCGTCCGTCCTGACCGTTCACAATGCCTCGTACCCGCTGCTCGGTCCCCTGAAGGAATCCGCCGACGTCCTCGGCGTTCATCCCCGGCACCGCCGTCTGGGAGGATCGCTCGAGTGGTACGGGCAGGCAAACTACCTCAAGGCGGGCCTCGTCGGCGCGGACAGGGTCACCACGGTCAGCCCTTCTTTCGCCATTCAGATCACGTCCGACCTCGAGGTGACCGCAGGCCTGAGCGAAGTGATCCGCTGGCTCGATCACCCGGTGCAGGGGATCCTCAACGGGATCGACGTTTCCCACTGGGTCCCGTCCAGCGATGCGGCCTTGCCGGCACCGTTCACGGCCAGGAGGCTGCGCGGGCGGGATGAAGCGAAGTCGGAACTCCTGTCCGCAGCGGGTCTCGACGAGGGTTTCCTGCTCGGCAATGTCGGTCGGATGACCGAACAGAAAGGCCTGGATCTCCTCGACGACGATCTCGACCGCCTCGTCGATGAGGGGTTCCGATTGATCCTCGTGGGGAACGGAGAACTCGACGAGATGGTGGACGAATGGGCGGCGAGGCATCCGACGGCCGTCTGGCACGGTCCGTACGACGAGTCGCTCTCCCGGCTCGTCTTCGCCGGCTCCGACGCCTACGTCATGCCGTCGCGTTTCGAACCGTGCGGCCTCGGACAGATGTACGCGATGCGTTACGGCAGCCTTCCGATCGCCCGGCTGACGGGAGGTCTGGCCGACACGGTCATCGACGTCGACGAGCTGCCGGACGAGGCGACCGGTTTCGGGTTTCGCTTGTTCGACCCTCGGGAGTTGACCAAGACGATCCGGCGCGCCCGCCGCATCCACGATCACCGCCGCGGCATCTGGCGGGCCTTGCAGCGCAGAGGCATGCAGCGAGACTGGTCATGGGATCGTGCTGCCGGTGAGTACGTGGACGTGTACCGGGCTGTTCTCGATCACTGAACATTGCCCTCATCCCGCGGCAATGGACTTGGGTAGCATTGGTTTCGTGTCGACGCAGGAGGAAGGGATGGCCGTGTACAAGGTGATCGAGCTCGTCGGGACGAGCCCAACATCGTGGGAGGAGGCCGCAGCCAGTGCGGTCGCCGCGGCATCGCAGTCGCTGCAGGACCTGCGCGTCGCGGAGATCGCGGACCTCGACCTGCAGCTTGGCGAGCAGGGTCAGGTGGTCGCCTACCGGGCCAAGGTGAAGGTCTCGTTCAAGTACCACACCACCTAACCGGTTCCGTGACGCTTGGATGGGATTATTCCCGTGAAGCGTCACGAGAACGGTTATCGGTCGACGAGGAATCGCCGCAGCGCATCGAACGCGCTCTGGAGGTTGTCGACGGGAACGCTCTCGTCGACCTGATGGGCGCGTGACGTCTCACCGGGACCGTAGTTCGCGCCGGGAACCCCCCTTCCGGCGAGTCGGGCCACGTCGGTCCACGCCTGTTTCGGCCGTATCAGGGCGCCGGTCGCGTCGATCAGTGCCTGCAGATAGGGACTCCCTTCGGGGATCGGCGCTGCGGGTGCACGGTCGACGATCTCGATGCCGTCCGCGTCGGCGGCGATCTCGCGAAGTCTGGCCTCGGCGTCGTCGAGTGAACGGTTCGGAGCGAACCGATAGTTGAGATTGATCTCGACGTCCGCGGGGACGATGTTGCGAGCGACCCCACCCCGGATCAAGGTCACGGTGGCGACCTCACGAAACTCGAGACCCGCGACGTCGACGACTTCGGGCTCACGCTCGTGCAGCGCGGCCAGCCATCGGCCGGCTTTCGTGATCGCATTCTCCCCGGTCCATGGCCGAGCGGAATGTGCAGCCGTGCCTTCGAAACGGACGGTCGCGTTGATACATCCGACACAGCCCAACTGAAGTTCGAGATCGGTGGGTTCCAACACGATCGCGAACGCTGCGTCGGAGAGCCATTCTGCGCGCTCGAGAACAGGTTCGAGCCCGTTGTCGTCCGCAGAGCCTTCCTCCTTGTCGTAGAAGACTCCGACGACGTCGTACGGTCCGGCCACGACATCGGGGTCGAGGAGCAGCTGCATCATGACGGCGAGCCCGGCCTTCATGTCGGAAGCGCCCAGGCCGACCACCCTCCCGCCGGCCACGTGCGCCGGCCCCTGACCTTGGGGGGGAACCGTGTCGAGATGGCCGAGGAGCAGTATGAGGGGTCGTCCGGTCCGCTCACCGACGACGACACTGTTCCCGATGCGAGTGACCCCCGTTCGGCCCCAGCTCGGCAGGAACCGCCCGGCGATGTGGGTGGCCAACCGTCCTTCGCCGCCGGTCTCCGACGGGATGTCGATGATCTCCATGAGGGTGTGGGCGAGCTCGTTCATGTCTGGACCTCGAACGTCCGCAACGCGTCGTTGAGTGAGGTCTTGTCGTCGGTCGATGCGGACCGCTTCCCGATGATCAGGGCGGCTGGAAGCTGATAGGTGCCGGCAGGGAAGTCCTTCGCCCGTGTTCCAGGAATGACCACGGAGCGTTCGGGGACAAGCCCACGGTATTCGATCGGTTCGGGTCCTGTCACGTCGATGATCGGGATGCTCGAGCTGAGCACGACGTTCGCACCGAGCACCGCGCCCTGCTCGACGACGACACCTTCCACGATGATGCAGCGGCTCCCCACGAATGCTCCATCCTCCACGATGACCGGCCGAGCTCCCGGCGGCTCCAGAACGCCGCCGATTCCGACCCCTCCGGAGATGTGCACGTCCCGGCCGACCTGGGCGCAGGACCCGACCGTCGCCCACGTGTCGATCATCGTCCCGGAGCCCACGCGCGCTCCGATGTTCACATATCCGGGCATGACGACGACACCGGGCTCACAGAAGGCACCGTACCGAACCGTTCCTGGTGGAACCACCCGCACCCCGGCGTCTGCAAGGTTGCGCTTGGTGGGGATCTTGTCGTGGTACTCGAACGGCCCGGCCGTCATCGTCGTCACCGCCTGAAGTCGGAAGAAGAGCATGATGGCTTCCTTCACCCAGCGATTCACCGTCCAGACACCGTCGATCTTCTCTGCGACGCGCAACGCACCACCGTCCAGGGCCGCAATGGTCCTGTCCACCGCATCACGAGCCCCCTCGAGCAGCGAGAGATCCTCGTACGCGGCCTCGATCAGTTCCCGGTCAGACATGAACGCAGCACCTCCACCGCAGCTCCGCACTCTTCGACGGTCGGAACGAGTGCAAGTCGGATGTAGCCCTCACCACCGGCCCCAAACGCTCTTCCGGGTGAAACGACGACGCCGTACTCCAGTAGCCGCTTCGCGACAGCCGCATCGTCGCCCACTTCCACCCACAGATAGAGGGCTCCCTCCGAGGCGGCAACCCTGTATCCGAAATCCTCGAAGGCCTTCCTCAGCACGGCCCGCTTCTCACTGAACACTGCCCTGCGCACCGCAACGTGCGCGTCGTCGGACCATGCGGCGATTGCAGCCACCTGAACGAACTCCGGCGCCGCGGTGCCGGTCGACGAGCGAAGTTTGCGAAGCACGCCGATCGCGTCGACGTCTCCGATGATCGCCGCGCTGCGGTAGCCGGTCATCCCCGACCGTTTGGAGAGGCTCAGGTACACGAGGAGCCCGCTGAGGTCCTCATCCGCGACCTGCAGCATCGAAGGCGGCGGTTCGAACTCGTAGACGTCCGCATAGCACTCGTCCGAGCAGATCAGCGTGTCGGTCGCCCTGGCCCTGTCGTGGATCGCGGCGAGTTCATCGAGGGTCGCGACGGCGCCGGTCGGGTTGTGCGGATAGTTGACCCACAGCATCGATGCCTTGGCCCACGCGTCGTCGTCGATCTGGCCGGGTCTGAGCACGAAGCTCCCGTCGAGTCGGATCGGCATGGGAATCGCTCCTGCGAGCAAAGCGCCGCGTTCATACGCCGGGTACGCGGGGGTCGGCCAGATGACCCCGTCGCCGGAATCCCGGTTCACGAAGGCAAGCGGCGTCGAGAAGATCGCCTCTTTCGAACCGGCCGTGGCGAGCACCTGTGTCGCCGGATCCACAGTCACGCCGAAACGCCGGCGCACGTACGCCGCGACCGCCGTTCTCAGTTCCGGCAGGCCTGTCGTCGTCGGGTATTGGGAAACCTCGGGGACGGCTGCTTTCAGTGCCGCCGGGATGAACGATGGCGTCGGCTCTCGCGGGTCTCCAAGTGAGAAGTCGATCAGGGTTTCCCCTGCGGCGCGCATGGCCCTGGCCATCTTCTGCAGCGGTTCCATCGGGTACGTTCCGAGCGACGTGAGAACGGGATTGACATGCATACCGGAACGGTAGTCGGCCATCCCGGTCACGCTCAGCCTTCGAGAACGGCCGGGCCTCGGGCCAGGAGCCGTTCGAAGCCTTCGGCATCGATCACGGGGATTCCGAGACTCTGTGCCCTTGCCAGTTTCGAACCAGGCGAGTCGCCTGCCACGACGACCGAAGTGCTCTTCGAAACCGACCCGACCACCGTCCCCCCGCGGGCTTCGATGGCTTCTTTCGCCTCTTCTCTCGACCAACCTTCGAGTCTTCCCGTCAACACCACCCGCAGCCCGGCGAGGAGGTCCTCCTCCCCGGAGGCGTCTTCCGTGAGCTGTAGGCCTGCAGCCCGCAGCTTTTCGATCAGCGCCACCGTTTCGGGCGATTGGGCCCATGCGTGCACGGACTGCGCAATGATCGGTCCCACCCCCTCGATCGCCGCGATCTCTTCTTCCGATGCCGCCAGCAGCGCATCGATACTGCAGAACCTGCGTGCGAGCATCCGTGCGACCGTTCCACCGACATGGCGGATACCGAGACCGATCAGCAGCTTCGAGAGCGGCCGGTGTTTCGCCTCGGCAATCGCCGTCATGAGGTTGGCTACCGACACCTCACCCCATCCTTCGAGACCCTCGAGGTCGCCCGGCTCCAGGAAGAAGATGTCTGCGGGGTCGCGAATCAGTCCCTTTTCGATGAGCAGATCGATGGTCTTGTACCCCAGCCCCTCGATGTCCAAGGCACTGCGCGATGCGAAGTGGAACAGCCATTCCCGCAGCCTCGAAGGGCACGTGAGCCCGCCGGTGCAGCGGGCGACCTTCTCTCCCTCGGGCTTGACGATCCGACTGCCGCAGAACGGGCATGTGGCCGGCATCGTCCAGACCCGTTCCGAGCCGTCACGGCGTGACACGATCGGACCGATCACTTCGGGGATCACCTCCCCGGCCCGACGAACGATCACCTCGTCACCGATCCGGACGTCCTTGCGATGCACCTCGTCTTCATTGTGCAGGGTCGCGCGGCTCACCATCGCACCACCGACGAAGACGGGCTCGAGCATCGCGTACGGCGTCACCCTTCCGGTCCGGCCGACCCCGATGCGTATGTCCAGCAGGCGGGTCACCTGCTCCTCCGGCGGGAACTTGTAGGCGATCGCCCACCGGGGCGCCCGGGCGGTGAAACCGAGCGCCTGCTGCTGCTCGAAACGATTCACCTTGATCACGACGCCGTCGGTCGCATAGCCCTTCGCGTGCCGCGCGTCCTCCGCCGTCTGAAGGTACGCCTTCACCTCACCGAGGTCTTGAACCCGTTCCGATGCCGGGTTGACCGGGAAGCCCAGGCTGCGCAGCCACTCGAGTGCTTCCCAGTGGGTTTCCAGGACGGGACCGCCCTGCACCGTGCCGAGCTGGTACATCCACGCCGACAGTTTTCTCGAGGCGGTGACGGCAGGGTCCTTCTGGCGAAGGGATCCGGCGGCGGCGTTCCGGGGGTTCACGAACAGCTGGTCGCCCGCCTCGGATTGGCGCCTGTTGAGCTCTTCGAATGCCGCGTCCGGCATGTACACCTCGCCCCGGACCTCGAGCACGGCCGGTGCGTCGCCGAGTAGCCGCAGCGGTATCGGGTTGATGGCCCGGACGTTCGCGGTGATGTCCTCGCCGACCGTGCCGTCCCCTCGAGTGGCCGCCACAGCCAGCGAGCCTTGTTCGTAGACGAGTGACACGGCGAGACCGTCGATCTTGAGTTCGCAGACGTAACTGTCGGGAGGCGCCTCGAGAGTCCGCACGACGCGAGCCTCCCAGGCGTCCAGCTCCTCGAACGATTCGATGTTGTCGAGTGAGAACATCGGTTCTCGGTGACGCACCGGGGCGAACTGGTCCGAGATCGGCGGGCCCACCCGCTGTGTCGGTGAATCGGGGGTGACGAGTTCGGGATGTTCCGCTTCGAGCTTGCGTAGCCTGCGCATCAACTCGTCGTACTCGAAGTCGGAGATCTCAGGTTCGTCGAGCACGTAGTACCGGTAGTCGTGGTACCGGATCTGTTCGCGGAGGTCCTCGATCTCAGAGCCCATCGCAGCTCATTCTCGCAGCGTTTCCGTGATCGTCCCTCCTCCCAGCACCTGCTCACCTTCGTAGAGGGCCGCCGTCTGTCCCGCAGCGACGCCGTCCCGAGGTTCGGAGAACCACACCGTGCGCGCATCGTCTTCGAGAATGGCCGGAAGGGGTTCCCCGTGGGCACGGATCTGCACGTGTGTCGGCCCAGGCGCCGGCGGGCGGCCCGCCACCCATGACGGATGGCCCAACCGCATGCCGGTGAATGGTGCGGCCCCGCGACGACCGATGACGACGGTCGCGCAAGAGGGCCGGATCTCCTGCACGTATCTCGGTTCACCGAACGCGACGCCGAGACCCTTGCGCTGACCGATCGTGAAGTCCACCACCCCGTCATGGCTGCCTACGACGGAACCGTCCTCGTCGAGAATCGGTCCCGGCCGAACGGCGACCGGCACCTCGCGGCGGAGAAACGTCCGATAGTCGTCGCCGACGAAGCAGATGTCCTGGCTGTCGGGCTTGTCTGCGGTTCGAAGCCCGAGGGCCGCGGCGATCTCGCGAACCTCCTCCTTGCGGCGACTCCCGACGGGGAAGCGAAGCATCCGTAGTTGCTCCTGGCCGAGCATGGACACAACATAGGACTGGTCCTTGTTGCGATCGGTCCCGCGCAAGAGACGAAACTCGCCGTCGTCCCGTACGACGCGCGCGTAGTGGCCGGTGACGACCAGGTCACAGTCGAGATCGCGAGCCCACCGCAGCAGATGATCGAACTTGACGACCCGGTTGCATTCGATACATGGGTTGGGGGTTCGTCCCTGCAGATAGTCGGAGATGAACGGATCGACGATGCCGGCGCGAAACTCCTCGGTGGCGTCGAGGACGTAGTAGGCGATCCCGATCCTGGCGGCAACCCTGCGCGCATCCTCGGAGTCCGAGAGCGTGCAGCACCCTCTGGTCGGCAGCGCACCGTCCGGACCCTCCCAGAGCTTGAGGGTCGCCCCGATCACGTCATGTCCTTCTTCGACCATGAGTGCTGCAGCCACGGAGGAGTCGACACCTCCGCTCATCGCGGCGAGCACTCTCATCCCAGCCCCTCGATCGCCGCGAGAACCGCTGCCGCAGCCGCGTCACCGTCGTCCGGGGTGGTCGTCCATCCGAAACTGAACCGCAGACACTCCCTCGCCCGGGTGCCGGCGAACCCCATTGCCTTCAACACGTGGCTCACGTCGGCAGCCCCGCTCTGACACGCGGAGCCTGCCGAGGCGGCGACGCCCTCCCGATCGAGGCGGATCAGGACGGTGTCGTTGCGCACACCCGGGATCCGAATGTGCGAGTGCTGGATCAGCCGCCCATCCAGGGGCGCGTTGATTTCGAGGCCTTCGATGGCGTCGATCAGTCGCGTTTCGAAGCGTTGACGGGCCTCGCCGACGTCCGCCCGGAATCGCTCCCTGTCGGCGGCTGCAGCCTCCATCGCGGCGGCCATTCCGGCGATTCCCACCACGTTCTGCGTTCCCGATCGCAGGCCCGCCTCCTGTCCGCCGCCGTGTATCAGCGGTTCCAGTTCGGTGCCGCCGCGCACGTACAGCAATCCGACACCCTTCGGACCGCCGAACTTGTGTGCCGCCAGGGTCAGGAGGTCGACGCCCAGCGTGTCGACGTCGACGGGCTCGGATGCGAAGATCTGCACTGCGTCCGTGTGCACGATCGCGCCGGGGGACACGCTCTTGACTGCTTCGACGATGTCGCCGATCGGTTCGACGACTCCCGTCTCGTTGTTTGCAGCCATGATCGAGACGACCGACGGGCCTGGTGCCGTCTCTGCCGCCACCCGTTCTGGATCGACTCTCCCCAGTCGGTCCACCCCGATCACCTCGACTCGATGACCGGTTCGGCGCAGAAAGGCTGCGCTCTCGAGCACGGCGTCATGCTCGACGGCAGAGGTCACCACCGACGCATTCGCGGCGACTGCAGAGCCGACGACGGCGAGGTTGTCCGCCTCGGTCCCGCCGCCGGTGAAGACGATCTCGCCCGGTCGCGCCCCGATCAGTCCCGCTGCTCGTTCTCTGGCGTCCTCGAGGAGGTCTTTGGCCTTGCGCGCGACTCCGTGGATCCCCGACGGGTTGCCGAAACCGATGGAGCGCATCACCGCGAGCGCCTCGGGTCGAGGCGGCGTCGTTGCAGCATGGTCCAGATAGAGCATTCCGAGATTGTCCCACGATTCGCCGGTTCTCGTGGTGTGTCGCTCAATCAGTGTCAGGGTATCTCCGAGGACTCGGCGTCATCTGGCAAGGACACAGACCGAAGACGCACCCTCTGCGGTGCTTCAAGGACTGAGGACGCAGCCAGGGACGTCGAGACCCGGAGAGACCCGACAATCATTTGGGCGACGGACCACTAGAGACCGTGTTTGAAGATGTCGGTGCCTGTCCGCTCGTCGCCGGGTACCCGCGACATGGCCGCCCAGATGGCGATGATGGCGTTCCCGACCTGCTCGAGATCGAACGCTTCGGGGTCGATCCCACGCTGCAGACTGGCCCCTTCGACCAGCGCGATCATCATCGACGCAGCCAGGTCGTTGGTGAACGGCGGACGCAACTCGCGTCCCGCCTCTGCGAGAAAGCCCTGGAGGAGCATCTGCAGCCCCTCGCGTGTCTCCTGATAACCGACGCGGAGGTCATCGAGCACCTCTTTGCGGTTCTTCGCAAGCGCCCACAGATAGAGCTGTATCGCGAATGCCGGATCGTGCGTCGTCGCCTCGATCGTCCGCTTGATCGTCTCGATGGCCATCTGAGAAGGGCCAAGCGAATCGATCTTCGCGAAAAGTTCCGCGACGTTCGCCATCGCCTCTGATCGAGAAACGGACAACGCGTACTCGAGGAAGTCGGCCATGAAGGCTTCCCTGTCGAGCCAACGGTTGTAGAACGCACCGGTCGTCAACCCGGCGTGGCGCGAGATCCGGGCGGCGGTGAGCTGATCGAAGACGCGCGGGCTCGTCTTCGTTGCTCGACCGTCCTCATCGCCCGAGAATGACGTAATGACCAGGTCCCAGGCAGCAGCGAGGAGCCGCTCCTTGGAATCGGTGTCTTCGTTCAGCATGAGGCTCATCCTACCGGAAACACGCTTGAGGTGAGCTGTTGTATTTGCTACTATCGCTGCCTGCGAAGATAAGTTGGGTTACCCGGACCAGGGACCGGGGACCGCGACGGCCCCCGGGGGCCGTCGCGGCGCGTCAGATGGCCTCGGAACGTGCCTCACTCACCCGTGAACGTCGCCGGTCGCTTGGCCAGGAAGGCCTGCACTCCTTCGCGGGCATCTGCGCTCCGGAAGGCTTCGACGAAGCCCTCTCGCTCGACGGCGAGTCCTTCCTCGAGAGGAAGCCGCAGGCCCTCGTCGAGCGCTCTCTTCGCGGCGCCGTAGGCGACGGTCGGGCCGTTCGCCCACGTGTGGGCATCTTCGAGTGCGGCCTCCAGTACGTCGTCGACGACGCGATCGGCGATCCCGAGGTCGAGCGCCTCATCAGCGGGCACGTGCCGACCGCTGAAAATCAACTCCTTGGCCTTGTGTTGGCCGATCAGGCGGGCGAGCCGTTGCGTCCCACCGGCACCGGGGATGATGCCCAGCAGGATCTCGGGCTGGCCGACCCGTGCGTCGGTCGAGAGATAACGAAAGTCCGCTCCCATCGCGAGTTCGAGGCCTCCCCCGAGCGCGAAGCCGCGGACGGCCGCGATCGTCGGCTTTGCGAGCCGCTCGAGTGTCAGAACGGCGCCACCGAGGTCGGAGGCCAACCTGTCTTCTTCACCCGCCTCGAACGCGGCCTGGAACTCCTTGATGTCGGCGCCGGCGGCGAAATGCGGCTCCCCGGTGATGACGACGGCCCGAATCGAAGGCACCGCGGCGGCTGCGAACGCCTCCGACAACTCTGCGGCAAGGGCCATGGACAGTGCGTTCACGGGCGGACGATTCAGCCGGATCAGGGCCACGGGACCATCGGTGGTGTACTCGACGAACTGCACGGAAGTCTCCTCCAACGACGTTGCTCCGAGCGTAGTGCGCGCGAGACCGACGGTAGCTGCCGTTTACTCGCCCAGCATCTCCCTGGCGGCGGTCCACGGATCCACCTCGCGCCGGATCACCTCTGCCGCGATCCTCGAGAAACGGCCGTCTCCTGCTTCCACCTCTGCCCTGCGCGTCAACTCGGACGCGAGTGCCCGCCTCAGCTCCCCGGTGAGTCTGGCTGCGCGGCGTTCCGACAGGTCGCCATTCTCTTCGAGGAAGGCTCGATGCTTTCGCACGGCATCCCAGACGGCATCGATTCCCTCCCCCGTCGTGGCCACGGTCGGCAGCACGGGCGGACGCCACCGCCGTTCCCCTCCGAGGTCGAGCATCTGGTTGAGATCTCGAATCGTTTCGGAGACACCGGGGCGATCTGCCTTGTTGACGACGAAGAGGTCGCCGATCTCCAGCAGACCGGCTTTGTTGGCCTGGATGCTGTCCCCCCAACCCGGGTTGAGAACGACGATCGTCGTATCCGCGCTCTCCACGATCTCGACCTCTGCCTGCCCGACGCCGACGGTCTCGACGAATATGTACGGGAATCCGATGGCGTCGAGCACCAGGATTCCCTTCGGAGTGGCTTCCGACACCCCACCGAGATGCCCGCGACTGCCCATCGATCGGATGTACACGCCCGCGTCGGAGGCATGCTCCTGCATCCGGATCCTGTCGCCCAGTATCGCCCCCCCGGTGAACGGGCTCGATGGATCGACCGCCACGACGGCCACCTGATGGCCTTCGTTGCGGACGCGGTCGATCAGCATCGACGTGAGCGTCGACTTGCCTGCACCCGGAGCGCCGGTGAGCCCGAGAACGTACGCATTCCCCGACCGGGGGAACAGTTCGGCGAGCACCTGTGCCGCGTCGGGACGATCGTCCTCGACGAGGCTGATCAGGCGGGCGAGGGAACGTCGATCACCTTCGAGTGCGGCAACGACGAGAGCATGGGGCATACGCAGGAGTCTGGATTCTCCCAGGGCTCAACGCAAGTCATCGCCCATCAGATGGCGTTGACCTCTTCCACGCCGGGCACTCGATCGGTCAGGATTCGCTCGATGCCCGCCTTCAAGGTCATGGTCGACAGCGGGCACCCGCCACATGCCCCGACGAGCTGCAGGTTGACGGTGCCGTCTTCGACGCCGAGCAGAATCAGGTCGCCGCCATCGGCCTGGAGGGCGGGACGAATGTACTCGAGTGTCTCATGCAACGTCTCGAGATCGATCTCGGTGTTCGTCGCTGTTTCGTGCACGGTCATGTGGACAGCAGTGTACCGGCACCGAAGACGTACGAATCTGCGATTGTGCGCGGCGTCACCCTACGAGCACCGCGGTCAGAAACACGCTCGCGGAGCCTTCGGCGTTGCGGGCCTCGATCATCAATCGGTAGGGACCGGGCGGGGCGGTCGCTCCCGCGACGGTGCCATCCCAGATCAGCGACACCCGCCCCGCTTCACGGGCCTTCCAGGGAGTTTCGGCGACGACCTGCGCTCCCCGGAAGACGACGAGACGCACGCGAGCCGGGGCGGTGACGGTCACCGACACGAGCAGAGATCTCCCCGAGGTGCCGGTGATCATCTCCGGAACGTCGCCGACCGTCGGTGGCAGACCGAAACCCTCCGGCGGGATCAACATGACGCCGCCCCCGTACGCAAACCCCCAGGAGCCGATTGCGTCGACGGCGATCGTCTGTCCGTCGACGACGACGCTCACCGGCCCATCCGCCGAGATCCGCAGCGTCTTCTCTTTCCAGTCCAGACCGACGGTGATCGTCTCCGGCAGGATGCCGTCCCCCGGTTCAGGGACAAGGCCGCTGTAGTAGTGCGAGAGAATCTGACCGTAGTCGCTGCCTGCTTCGGCCATCGCCTTGGCCCCGTACTGGCTCATACCCACCATGTGGCCCCATCCGCGTCCCTCGAACTCGTAGACCGCATACACGTCGATATATCCCGAGCGGAACGAGTCGGGGAAATGCCACTGCTTGTCCACATCGAACGTCGGAGACAGCACCGTCTGCGGGTATCGGCCGCCGTCGGGACGATAGGCGGGGAAGGCCTCCGGGTGGGCCTTCGGCCCCCATCGGTTCATCGCACCGCGAAACTCGGTGGCCGTCAACCGGATCGTCTCTCCGGCGCTGCGAATCTCCACCGTCCACGGTCCGTCACCGTCTTCGGTCTCGGTCACCTCGACGTCGCGCAGTGGCCCATCGACGAGACCGGCGCTTTCCAGGACATCTTCGAGGACGCTGCCGCGCACTTCGTACCGCCATTCGGCGAACGCGGACTGCTCTCCCGGCGACGGAACCGCCCGGAGGTAGGGGATCGGCGACCGCCCCGCGTAGACGTCTTCGTAGTTCCTGGTTCTGCCCCCGGTCGTCGAGCTGTACATCGCAAGGGCCGGCCTGCCTCCATATAGAAGCAGCTCGCCGCTCGTCGACTCGACGGCAGCTTTCCAGCGCTTCCCCGAAGCCGAAGCGACCTGGTCGAGCCCCCCGTACACCTGACATGCCGAGGATGCGCAGATGTCGAACCCGTAGGTCTTCCCGGCACCGGCCCGACCCCTCCCCAGCGTCCAGGCCAGGTACGTGCGGGCAGCGACCGCCTGGGCCTGCAGTGCTGCTTCAGGCCACGAGAACGGCACTTCCTGGATCCCGAGCAGATAGTCGTCGACACCCACGTGGTCGAGCAGAACGAGGCCGTCAGAAGCCGACGTCACCTCGAGAGAGCCTGCATAGTGGCGGCCCGCCCACGAGAGCGTCACGCCGTCGTCCGGCACGATCGTCACCGAACGGTACGGACCGCTGGTCGTGTCCTCCTGAGCCGCGGCCGTCTCAAACGGTGCCACCGTCACCGCGACGAGCAGCAGCGCCGATGCGATCGAGACGCTACGCACGATGAATATCGGCCCCGAGTCCTGCAAGCTCCTCGACGAAACCTTCGTATCCGCGATCGATGTGGAACACGTCGCCGATCGTCGTCTGCCCATCGGCTCGAAGTCCTGCGAGTACGAGCGCGGCTCCGGCGCGGATGTCGGGAGCGATGACGGGACAGCCGGAGAGTCGATCGACGCCTCGAACCACGGCATGTTGCCATTCGACGGTGATGTCGGCACCCATACGCATGAGCTCGCCGACGTAGCGGAACCGCGCGTCGTAGAGGTTCTCGGTCACGACCGAACTGCCCTTGGCGATGCTCAGCAGCGCGACCATCTGCGGCTGCATGTCCGTATGGAATCCGGGGAACGGAAGCGTCGCGAAATCGACGGCTCGAGGACGCTCCGGTCCCACGACCCGAATCCAATCGTCGCCCATCGTGATGTCACAACCTGCGGTGTCGAGCTTGCGCAGCTCCATCCGCAGGTGCTCAGGTATGCAGCCCTCGACGCGTACGTCCCCGCCGGTGATCGCCCCGGCCACAGCGTACGTTCCCGCCGCGATCCGGTCCGGGATCACATCATGGCTCACCGGGTGCAGTTCCTGGACACCCTTGATCCGTAGGGTGGATGTCCCTGCTCCCTCGATCATCGCGCCCATCTCGGTCAACTGTGCGCAGAGGTCCCGAATCTCCGGTTCACGGGCGGCGTTGCGGATCACGGTCTCGCCATCTGCCAGTACCGCCGCGAGCAGCAGGTTCTCCGACGCCCCGACGCTCGGGAACTCGAGGCCGATCTCGGCTCCTCGGAGCCGTCCCGCCACGCTCGCTTCGAGCACTCCATGCTCGAGTTCGAAGCACGCACCCATCTTCTCGAGTCCCGAAAGGTGCATGTCGATCGGTCGCGCTCCGAGATCGTCTCCACCGGGGAACGCCACGCACGCCCGGCCACTCCTCGCGAGCAGAGGGCCCATGACGACGATCGAAGCTCGCATCTTCCGGACGAGGTCCAAAGGTGCCTCCGGCACGAGCTGCTCCGTGGTGTCCATCGTGAGTGTCCGATCCCCGAACGTGCAGGAAACGCCGATGTGTTCGAGCACATCTGCCATCAGTTCGACGTCGGCGATCTTCGGCACGTTCACCAGCTCGTGCCTCCCGGGTGCGAGGACCGCCGAAACCATCTCTTTGAGGATGGCGTTCTTCGCTCCGTGAACATTCACGGTTCCGTGAAGGGGAACGCCGCCGGTGACAGTGATAAGGTCCATCGCCTGCATTGTACGGGTAGCCTTGGTCTGAACCGGAGGAATCAATGCGTATCGCAGTGGGAGCAGACCACGCCGGGTACCTGATGAAGGAACACATCGGACGAATGCTCTCGGAAGCCGGGCACGCCGTGGTCGACGTCGGCACCTACTCCGAGGATCCCGTCGACTATCCCGACTACGCGGCGGCGGTGAGCCGCATGGTCCGGGAAGGACGGGCCGATCGGGGCATCGTCGTCTGCGGATCGGGCGCGGGCGCGGCGATCGCGGCGAACAAGCTGCATGGGATCAGGGCGGCGCTCTCTCACGACACGTACTCTGCCCACCAGTCCGTCGAACACGATGACGCCAACGTCCTGGCCATGGGAAGCAAGGTCATCGGATCGGCCCTCGCAGACGAGATCGTCGTGGCGTTCATCAACGCCCGTTTCGATGGTGAGGAACGGCACGTGCGCCGGCTCAACAAGGTGATCGCGCTCGAGGAGCAAGGCTAGGAACCCACCGGGTACCGTGAGCTTGTTCCCCAAACGCCGATAGGCTCTCAGCGATCGAACGCAGGGACGGTGGTGATGCAACTCGAGGTCTTCGGCGACGCCGCGATGCTCGCCGAACATGCCTCCTCCTCGATCGCCGCCGAGATCCGAGGTGGCATGAGCACCCTCGGTCTCGCCGGCGGCAACACGCCGAGGGCAACCTACGAGCGGCTCAGAAGCCAGGATGTCCCGTGGGACGAGGTCGTGGCGTGGCTCCCCGACGAACGATGGGTGCCGCCGGGACATCCCGATCGCAACGCGACGATGGCCTCGACCACCCTCTTCGACCACGTACCCGCCACGCTCCTCGAGGTCCCGTGGGTCGACGGACCGGAACAGGCTGCCTCGCTCTACGAGGAGGCTCTGCGTGAGGTCCTTCCTTCGACACACGGCCACCCCAGCCCGGATCTCGTACTGCTCGGCCTCGGAGACGACGGCCACACCGCATCCCTGTTCCCCGGCACCACCGCCGTTCATGAACGCGATCGCCTGTTCGTCGCCAACTGGGTGCCGGCCAAGGACACGTGGCGGCTCACCGCCACCCTCCCCCTGCTGTGGTCCGCGAAACGGATCATCTTCCTCGTCTCGGGTGCAGGCAAGGCGCGCGCCCTGAAGAAGATCCTGCAGGGCGCGGTGCTGGCACCTGCGGCGAGGATGCTGGACGGCGCGGCAGATGTCGTCTGGATGGTGGACGAGGAGGCAGCTCGACTCCTGTGAGGAGAACCGCTGCGCTCGCCGTCTTCGCCCTCGTCTTCGTCGCGTGCAGCTCGAACTCGGTCGCCACGACGCTGCCGGCGACGACGGTGCCTCCGAACACATCGAGTACGACGGCCGCGACGAGCACGACATCTCTCACGACGACGTCTCTTCCTGCGACCACGGTCACGACCACCACGGTCACGACCACCACGGTCACGACGCCCCCGCCCGGGGCGGTGCACGTCCCGTTCACGTCGACGCTGAGCCTCGACATCTACGGATCCGGAGGGCCGACGGTGGTCCTCTTCCACGGTGGAGGGTGGGTGACCGGTTCGCCGGCAGACATCGCGCCGCTCGCCGAAGCGATCGCGCAGCGAAGCGCTGTCGTCTTCAACGCGCCCTATCGGCTCACCTTCGAGGGAGGGGGATTCCCGATGACGTTCGAAGATGCTGCATGCGCAGTCCGTTTCGCGGCCGCGCACACCGCCGAATACGGGGGCGATCCGGACCGACTCATCGTGGTCGGATACTCCGCGGGTGCCCAGATCGCGGCCGTGGTCGCACTCGCAGGCGACACGTTCGACGGAGACTGCCTCGTCGAGATGAACGACACGCTCCCGACCAGGCTGGTGGGCCTTGCCGGCCCGTACAACACCGACGCCCTGGGGCCGCTGCTCGAACCGTTCTTCGGAACCGACCCGGCTGTCGATCCGGAGCCGTGGCGGCTCGGGAATCCGCTCACCTACCTCGGCCGCAACCCCGACCTCGTCGTTCGACTCATTCACGGAGACCAGGATCAAATCGTCCCTCTCGTCTTCTCGCAGTACTTCGAACAACAGCTGTCCGACCACGGCTACGACGTGACGTTGACCGTCGTTCCCGGAGCGGACCACGGTGACATCGCAGACCCGGCCGCGTACGGTGGCCTCGCCGTCGATGCAGCCGTGGGGTGATCGGCTCAAGCCCGGGGCGCTCTTGCCGATATCTGACTCGTGGACGCTGGGCACGAAATTCGCTCCGGATTGACAAGCGCGCTCTTCGCGCTCGTCCTCGCCGTCGCAATGATTCTGCTCGTCGCCTCACCGGCGCGTGCAGACGCGACGTCGGACGCAGAAGCCTGTTTCCTGTCCAAGATCAACGCCGCCAGAACGGCAACCGGCGCGCAGACGCTCCAGCGAGACGCATCCCTGGCCGGCTACGCACGTGTCCACTCTCAGGCGATGGCGGCCGACGGAAGCATCTACCACTCCTCGACGAGTGATCTCGCCCCCTACCTGCCGAACGACTGGGTGATGTGGGGTGAGAACGTCGGTGTCGGCGGCACGTGCGCCGTGCTCTTCGATGCCTTCATGGCCTCTCCCCTCCACAAGGAGATCCTTCTGAAACCGGTGTTCCAGTACGTCGGCATCGGTGTCTACATCGACGGCGACGGCACGCTATGGACCACCCACATCTTCCTGCAACGACAGACCGCGACCACCACCACCACCACACCACCCGCCACCACAACCACCACCACACCACCCGCAACCACCACCACCACGGCACCACCCGCAAACACCACCACCACGACACCAACAGCAAACACAACCAACCC
>BDSU01000038.1 GCA_002897675.1 bacterium BMS3Abin02
GTCCCGCTTCGGACGATGGCCACTTGAGTGACACCGGCTCCGATGTTCACGACGGCTCGAGCACCCTCGTCGAAGTGCAGATCGGGGCCGAGGATCGCCCGGACCAGGGCGAACGCCTGGAGATCGATCGCCATCGGCTTCACCCCGACACCGGAGAGGACTTGGAGCACATCGTTGGCCATCTCACGTTGCGCGGCGATCACGAGAACGGAGAGCATCGCCTCACCGTCGGGCGTGGTGAACTCCTCCAGTGGAACGAAGTCGAGGATCGCCTCTTCGATCGGAATCGGAATGTACTCCGCGGCACGGAAGGGCAATGACTCTCGGAGCTCCTCTTCCGACATATATGGCACGTCGACCCGGCGGACGATGACCCGCTGGTTCGCAATCCCCACGACCACGCGTTTGTGGGGAAGCTTCGCCGTCTTCCATAGCCGGGTCAGGGCGTCCCGTACCGTCGCCGGTTCGACGATCTCACCCGCAGCGATAGCACCAATGGGCAGCGACACCTGCCCGTAGCGTTTGAGGATCGGCACCCCTTTTCCCGTCTGCACCACTGCAGCCCGGACCGCACTTGTGCCAATATCCAGACCGACGTTGATCGCCATTAGTCTCCACCCTGGCCGGGCAGCGTCCCGGCCTGTTACGACTGACCCACAGTCGCACACACCGAATTACATCGGTGTTATTTGGAGCCTACCAATGCACTGGAGCGCAGGCAAGCAAAGGACCGATAGCGTCATTCGCGCGCCGTGCTCGACGGCTCGTGCCCGGCGACCGCCGAGGCCGGATACGCCCCGGTCTCTCTACGTCCCGAGGTACCAGGAGAGGAGCGACTGCCCCAGCGGTATCGCGATCCACGCACCGGCGATCAGGGCAGGGCCGAACGCGATCGGATCCTTTCGCCCGCGAATGTGCGTCACGAGCAGGACGATCGCTCCCAGCCCTCCCACGAAAAAAGCGAGGAAGATACCCACTACCAAGGTGCCCCAGGATGCATACGCCAGGAACAGTCCGAGGAAGAAGGCCAGTTTGACGTCCCCCATGCCGAACCCGCCGCGGGCCACCAACGCGATGATGAACAGCAACACGAGGTAGGCCACACCACCCGCGAGCGCTCGCGGCAAGTTCTCGGCCGCACGATCCGCGAACGCTCCCCCGACCAGCAGCAGCAGGCCAAGTACCGTCGAGGGGTAGAGGATGCGATTGGGGATTCGATGGTGGTCGAGGTCGGTGAGCACGAGAACGATCGTCACCGCCGCAAACCACAGGTACGGGATCAGGATCCACTGCTCCCCGATGAACCAGGCGGTCGCACCGAAGGTCGCGGCCGTGGCGGCTTCAACGATCGGGTAGCGGATCGAGATTCTCTTTCCGCAATCCCGACAGCGGCCTCGCAAGAGAAGCCATGAGAGGACCGGGACATTGTCCCGTGGACGGATTCGATGGCCGCAGCGCGTGCAGGCGGACGGCGGGCTGACGATCGATTGATCGAGTGGGATCCGGTAGGCGACGACATTGAGGAACGAGCCGACCACGAGGCCGAGGAGTACTCCGGCTACAATGACAAATCCAGACATCTGCTCGGGTACCTTCCCACTGCGGCCACCTCGACGGCACTACATCATACGGCTCTGCCTGATTGCGGACACGGATCCCGTCTACCAGGACGCCCCTGAACACTCTGCGAGAGTGTCGAGCGCGCTCCCGGAGGCTCCGGTCCCATATGTCACGCCGGCGGCGCTTCCCTTGGCCTGGTTCGCAAGGCAGAACCACGAACCCGAGGCGCTCTTCCGCAGGATGATGACAGCCTGGTCCGCGTTGCCGTCTTTGCTCCCGAGTGATATGTAGCCGACCTTTTTGGTCGCCGGAGCGTTCCCGAGCACCACCTGCAGGTTCGGCTCGAGGGTGAGAAGTTCCGCAACCGTGGCATCGAAATCCTGCCGGTCCGTGTAGAACACCTTGGCCACGGTCAACGTGTTACGGATGGCCGCCTGCGCCGCCCGATCCTGAGCCCGCACCCGGGCACCGAGAAACAGCGGCACCGCGATCCCCATCAATACGGCAATGATCAGCAGTACGACCATCAGCTCCACGAGCGTGAATCCACGTTCTTTCCTATTCCACATATCGGTCCCAGATATCGCGATTCGAGGTCAAGAAACGGGGACGGCATGTGCCGTCCCCGTTCCGATCGTCACATTGGTTTACCAGCCGGTCTTGCTGAGATCCTTGACGGTCGCGTCCTTACAGTCGGCAACAGCCGCCGTGCCGTAGTACGTACCTGCATAGGTCCCGGTTGACACGTCTGCAATCAGGAACACCGACCCGGACGCCGACGTTGCCGTCAGACACACGTTCGCCGTTCCTTCCAATCCGACGTTGACCGTACCGGCGGCCGGAGCCGTGAAGCCCTGTGCCCAGGTCAACGCGGGCTCAATGGCGTTCAGGTCGTCTACCACGTCCGTGTACGCCTCATTGTCGACGTAATAGACCTTCTCCGCTGTGAGAGCATTCCGAATGTTGCTCTGCGCGGCGCGGTCCTGCGCCTTCTGGCGGGCACCCAGGAACGTGGGGATGGCGATCGCCATGAGAATGGCAATGATCAGCACGACCACCATCAACTCGACCAGGGTGAACCCTTCATCGTTGTGAAGCCTTTGATGGATCTTCTCCATCATGATTGTTCTCCTTCCGGGCCGTCGCTCGACCCTCGAAGGGTGTATCGGTTGCCGATCGCGTTTGGTTGAGCGCTTTCCGCAGGATTCAGAGACGCATTCTTTGGACCTTGATCGGACTAGTCAGACGCGACGGAGCCTCGTTTGACGGAACTCCTGGCGGACAGCGAACGCTATTGGACCAGGTTGATCAGATTGAACATCGGCATGTACAAGGCGATGATCATCGACCCTACCGACGCGCCGAGCACGACCATCAGCAACGGTTCGAGCAACGACGTGAGACTGTCGACCGTCGCGTTGACCTCGGCGTTGTAGAACTCTCCGAGCTTGTCGAGCATCGTGTCCAGCGCCCCGGTCTCTTCGCCGACCGCCAGCATCTGGACGACCATCGGTGGGAAGATCGGATGGTGTGACAGCGGCCCCGCAATGGACTCGCCTTCTTTGACCGAGGCTTGCACATCCCGGACCGCCTTCGCGATCACCTCGTTGCCCGCCGTTGCCGCAACGATATCCATGGCCTGGAGAATCGGGACCGCAGTTCTCGTCAGAGACGCCAGTGTCTCCGAGAACCGTGCGATCGAGCTCTTCCGGGTGAGCTCACCGAAGATCGGGAGTCGCAGCTTGATCTGGTCGAACATGAACCGGCCCCTCTCCGAACTCACCCAGCGTCGAAAGCCATAGGCGGCGGCGAACGTGGCTGCCAGGATGATGTACCAGTTCGACGTGGCGAATCCGGACATGCCAAGGAGGATCCTCGTCGGCAAGGGAAGCGTGCCACCGAGGTCTGCGTACATGCTCTCGAACATGGGGACGACAAAGATCAGCATCGCCGTCAGGATGAGAACGACGAGGCCGAGCACGGCGACCGGATAGGTCATCGCCGACTTGATCTTTCCCCGCATCTCCACCTGTCGCTCGAGCCCATCGGCCAGCCGGAGCAGCGTGCTGTCGAGAACACCTCCGACCTCTCCGGCACGAACCATCGCCACATACAGCCGGCTGAACGCCTTCGGGTGACGTTGCATCGCCTCAGAGAGGCTCCTCCC